>BPTK01000019.1 GCA_023705905.1 Candidatus Heimdallarchaeota archaeon | reverse complement strand
ATTACCAATTAATAGCTAGATTAGCCAGAAAACATTCAATTGTTGAGCAATTAACCTTAGCAGTTAAGAACGGCTACGTGGCTTTCTAGCCTCTTTCTACATTTCTTTTAATTACTATTTTATATGTTTTGAATTTAACTATTAAATCAAAGGACTAATTTTCTGAATCGATTTCTAAAACCTTTTCTTTTGGTTTTTTCTTGAACAAATCGTAATCACCTAGCAGCATTATCGGTAAGGCAATTACTAGAAATACGGTGACTACTGGTCCTATCCACTTTATATCAAAATTGGTCCCTTGAGACAACAAATAGCCTACTAGAAGGAACCCTCCAGCTTGTGCAATATTGGTAGGAATAGCTTTGAAACCAGTGTAAACCCCAGATCGGTTCACTGAAGTATCTTTCTCATCCTTGTCAGCTATATCAGCAATAATGACATAAGGGAATAGAAAAACAGCTGATATCGCAAAAATTGCGAAAAAGCCAAAGATATATCCTTGTATTGCTGGAGGAATTAAAGGTATTTTCCCTACTAATGGCGTTAGTGGCATCCAGACTAAGAGAAAGCAAAATGAAATTATCAATGAGATTTTAATTCCTCTCTTCTTTGACACAACAGACCAGGTATAGAATCCAATTACCATTGCTACAAACATTAATACTGCAAAAATAAAATTATCAAGCGTGGTGTTCAACCCGAGCACCTCATGCACGAAATCCAGCAATAAAGCAGACATAAGTGTTACTCCAATACTTAATATCGCATAACTAATCATCCAAACAACGTAATTTTTGTTCTTCAAAGCAACCTTTAGTTCTTTCCAGATATTCTTTTTCTCCGTTGCAACATGTTTCTCCTTTATGGTAACCAAAGCTGGAATAAACATAGCAACTTCAACAACAGAAAAAATTATTGCGAATGATAGTAAAATAATTGCTGCATTACCTATAACCCCACCAGATTCTTGAATAACACCAGCCATAAGTAAAGAAAATCCAGCACCTACTGCACCACCAACCAGATTTGTGACATTCATAATGGCTGAAACACCTACTCTTTCTTCAGGCTTGGTCAGTTCAGGTAGCCAAGATTGATACGGGGTCAGAAGAAAACCGTAGAAGAAATGAAATAAGGAATTCCATATCAGCAACCATAAAAATAAACCAGTTTGACTACCATCTGGAATGATGAAGTGGGGAATAAAAAGCATAGTAAACGAAAGACCTAGCAATGGTGCCCCTATCCAAATGAAAAGTTTTCTTCGACCATATTTAGCTGTGGAAGAGGATAGAGAGTCAGAGAGAAAGCCAAAGAAAAATGACGAAAGACCTATAACCAATTTGCCTACAGCATTCCCTATACCATTTAACATAGGATCTAAATCTACTGTGTCGCTATTATACATCCAAAAAGTCACTAAAAATACAACATTTAGAAGAATAGTTGTTCCGAAACGACAGATTCCGTAAGAGAATTTTTGGCGAAGTGTAAGCATATTGTAGCCTCGAATTATTAGTCTTTTTAAAACAACTTTGTCAAATTATTCTTCGAGTTATATAAAATTTTGCAAAAAAGAATATTGACAAAATATTGCTAGAAAATAGTAACTAGCAAAAATATTCTTATATTGAACTTGTTCCAATAGCATGTAATATTTACAATTCTGGTGTGTTTTCATGACTAATGAAGAAATCCAAAAAATAACCAAACTATTAGAAAACGAAAATCCAGCTATGAGGCAATTAGCACTGGAACAATTATCTTCTCACAAGCAAAATCATACGGTTATGAACCTGATAATTCGAACTCTACAAGATGTAGACAAAGGTGTCAGAGCCTTTGCAGCAGAGATTTTGGGAGACGTAGAAGACAAACATGCTTTGATTGCACTTACACACACTTTAGAGGATAAAGACTGGGAAGTTAGACAAGCAACCATAAATTCGTTTGGAAAACATAAAAATCCTGAAACAGTTCCATTTCTCCTGCAATCTTTAAAAGATGAACACCCACAAGTCAGGTATTCCGCTACAAAAGAATTGAAACATTTCGATAGTCCATCCATGATAGCACCTCTTTTTGAGATGTTAAAAGATGACACCGATTCAGTTAGAGAAGAAGCTAAATCCACTTTATTGAATTTCCAAGTCAAAGTACCAGCATCAGTAATAGCAGGATTTATCTTGGATCTTAATAAAACAGTAAAAGAGGTTGCTGTAGAGTTTCTTACAACCAGAGTAGAAGGTAATCCTCTTCCACATTTGGAGAAAGCTTTAGAGGATAAGGATTGGGGGATTCGTCTTCTAGCGCTCACAGAGTTAGGAAAGATAATTAAAAAAGGTGAAATTCAAGATTCTAATATTTTGAAAATGAATCTTAAGATCTTGGAGGATGAAAATGCTAGGGTTAGATTTGAAGGTTTAACAAATCTCAAAGAAATCAATGATCCCTCCACGATTGATAAGCTTGGTGAAATTGCTAGAAATGATGAAGATTCAAATAATCGATTGATGGCAACAGAAACTATGACACATATCAGAAGATCAGTAAGATTAGAGTGAAGGTCGCAAATTCCAGTTTTTTATCACACTCTAATTCCCCTAAAATTTTTATAGTATCTCTATCAGCAAAATATATGAAGCCACCAATGTGCACAATATGTTACAAAGAATTTCTAGATGACGAGGAAGGCGGTTTAGTTTACTTCAAAAAACGAAGTAGTGATGAAAGATGGATCAATGTTATGAGAGAAGAGAGTATGCAAGGTCATCCACCCTTCGCAGAGTGGTTTTGTGGAGAACATTACGAGGCAGCAAAAGAGTTGAAAGAATTTACTATAGATGAAGCAATGAAAATTCTAAAAGAAAAATATCCAAAAAGTTGATTTTATGAAACCGCCTGTATGTGTAATTTGTGATAGGAGGTTTAAACCTCAAGAAGAAGGAGGAGTCGTTAATTTTGCCAAACGAGAAGCTGATATTGAGTGGGATAAGAAGGACATAGTTGAACATCCTCCTTATGCAGATTGGTTTTGTGGTGAGCATTTTGATTATGCAGAAAGTTTGTCAGAGTTAACTATCAATATTGCTATGCCAAAAATAAAAGAGAGATTCATTTAGAATTTTGGAGCTAAGTTAGGTAAAACAAGAATTTTGGAATACTTGAAATCTAAAGAGAAGGTCTAGAACATTTCCCTTTACCACTGTAGCAAATTTATTATTCTACTACAGCATATTATATACTTGAGGCTTTTGAATTTGAACGCGCTTCCTACAACAGATTTTGAAAATGTGAAGAAGCTTATTAGTAAAGGAAAGTATGAAGAAGCCTTAAAAGACTTAGAAAGCATAAATAAACAGGGAAAATTAGGAGAAAAAAAACAAATAAATTGCCAGATTCTCAAAAGTGAGATATATAATAAAACAGGCAAATATGAAAAAGCCCTAAGTTTAGCTGAAGAAGCTCTTCAGAAATGCAAGGATCCTGATGATTATTTAGCTATTCTAGACGCAACGAATGAAACTGCTTATTCATATTGGCGATTAGGCAAGCTAGAAAAAGCTGTAAAAGTACTAGATAAAAATGAACTTATTATTAAGAAGTTAAAAGAGAAAAAAATAACGTCTGTCATAACCAGAGAAGCTAGAACATACAGAATAAAAGGAGTACTTCATCATACAGAAGGTAATTTTGAAGAGGCAGAGAAACATTATAGAAAAAGCCTTTCCTTATGGGAGAAAATTGGAGATAAACAGGAGATAAGTTCGGTTTTAAATAATCTTGGTGTTCTTAACAGAACAAAAGGAGAGCTTCACAAAGCTCTAGGTTACTATCAAAAAAGTTTGTTTCTTTACAAAGAATTTGGTAACATTGATGATATTGCAACATCTCTCAATAATATAGGTAATATATTTCGTTACCAGGGAGAATTAGATGAGGCATTGAACTACTATAAACAAAGTCTCGACAGTTGGGAAGAAATAGGTAATAGTCAATTTGTTAGTTTAGCTTTTTACAATATTGGGGAAATCTATCAACAAAAAGGGAAGTATGATACAGCTGTACGTTATTTCAAGCAAAGTCTCTCACTAAGAGAGGAAATAGGAAATAAGAGAGACATAGCTATGTCACTATTCTATTTAATTTCAGCATCTCTGGATTCAGACAATAAGAAAAGTGCCCAAAGATATTTAGATAGATTAAGATACATAGAATCCTCTGAAAATAGCTCTTTTATCAGTCAGTTACGAAAAATTGCTGAGGCAACTCTTTTAAAAACAAGTACGAGGATGAAACATCGAGTCGAAGCTCAAGAACTTCTACAGAAGGTGCTTGAAGAAGAGATAGTCGATCATTCATTAACAGTTATTGCACTAATTGGGTTAAGTGAACTACTTTTAGAAGAGCTCAAAATTTCAGGTGATCAAGAAGTCTTTACACTTTTACAAGCTATGTTAAGTAGTTTGTTTGACATAGCAAAGCACCAAGATTCTCACAATTTACTGGCGAAAACTTATTGGTTACAGAGCCAGATGGCTTTAATAGATTTAGATCTGGAAAAAGCACGAGAATTATTGAAAAAAGCTCAAGAAATTGCAGAGAAGAAAGGATTACGCAAATTAGCTATTAGTATTTCAAGTGATCATGATTCTTTATTGGATCAATTGAGTGATTGGGAAAATTTGATTGATAAAAAAGCAGATCTGAAAGAAAGACTAGAGTTTGCTCAGCTCGGTGGTCTTGTCGTAAAACTGATTAAAAACGGAGAATCTGTTGTTACAGAAATCATTAATGAAGAACCGATTTTACTCATCATTTTGTCCGAGAATGGATTACCACTTTACACAAAGAATTATGTTGAAGGCAGTCAATTAGATGGTGTCTTAATAGGCGGTTTTCTTGCAGCTATAATTAAATTCAGTCAAGAAACATTCTCAAGTGAGGGGTCAATTGAAAGGATTAAACATCAAGAGTACACCCTGCTATTGAAAGCAAAGAAACCGTTTCTATTCAGTTATGTAATCAAAGGACAAACCTATTCAGCCATGCAAAAGTTAGAAGCTCTGACTAGAATTATAGGAACATCAACTTCCATATGGGATGATCTACAAAGAGCGGTAAAATCATCAAAGACAATTTCTGCAGGTTCTAAAAATATGATTGACGAGTTAGCTAAAATGGTCTTTCCTAGTAAAGCATAAAGTAGCTCATTTTTCTCTGAATTGACAATACAGAATTGATATAAAATTGGCTGTTTTAGCCCATTAAAAAACAATGTCACATTAGAAACATTAAAAATTTGAACAATTTAACTATATGACATGTCTTTAAAAGCAGAATTTGAAGAATTTTCTAAAAATGGATGGGGAATAGGGATTTTAATCTCTTGGAGTATATTCATAGTTTTTGCATTTTGGAATATGATAGCATCGTTTATTGATATACGTCTAAGCGCAGATTATGTAGGTCAAGGTGTAATTAGCCTTATTGCAGTGGGAACAGCAGCTATATACTTGTTGACTATTCTTATCGCTAAAAAAGTAGCTTACTCTAAGGAACAGCTATACTTTATTTTCTCAATAATTCCCTTATCATTGTTATTCATCATGTCAGTCGTAGTGGGATTTTTGCGAAATACAGACCTCTACTGGATGTATATACTCATGTTAGTAGGAAGTATAGCAATAATTGTTTGTACAAATTATTACATAGAAACAAAGGGATTAACACCAGCAAAGAAGGAAACAGTTCAAACAGAGGATGAGATTTAAACTATAATCTCAATGTTTAACTCTAAACCTTACTTCTTTTTTTTATTTTTACAAGTTTGATTAATTTTGAAAAGCTAGTAAAATCAACATTTTCTGGCTTATCATTTTTCGGATCCCATCCAAAAAGGAACTTAGCATCACGCGGAAATTTTGTCACATACCAAATGAAAAATTGGTTCTTTGTTTCAACATCCTCTATTAGCTCATACTCTGCAGAAAATTTGCGGAAACCTATTTTCACTTCTATATCATCAGGATTAGCTATGAGGTTATTGAACCAATGAGCTTTTCCACCTCTACCTGCTACGACGTATACTTCTCCATCTCTTCGTCTATATTCAAGAGGTGTTGTTCTCATTTTTCCTGTTTTTCTCCCCTTTGTGAAAAGTAAAAGAAATATCTTTCCAAAACCAAAAAGGGGAAATATTCCCAATTTGTAGAGGGGGATAGTTACATATTTGTTAAGTCGCTTCCAGCGTTTTAACGATTTTTTCTGCTGGATCTTATCTCCAAACAGGAAATTGTGCTCCACTGAACCTGGACGGGGAAACTCTCCACTTTCCTTTTGAGCTGTTTTATTCATAAATTACCTTAAAATACAACTTAAATAAAGATTGTCCGAAATAGAAAAGAGAACCCTTAATCACCAAAAAGTATTTGTTTTCCTTTGTACGAGGAGTAATATAAAAAAATAGAAAGAAAAAATGTAGTTTATTCAACTTTTATTTCTTTTTCAAATTTCCAAAAACCATGTATATTACAGTAAGAAGTAGCGATAAGTTTTCCTGCCTTCTCAGTTTTTAGCTGAAAAACTGCAAAAGGTTCAGAATAAACTCCACTTGTATTAGGTCCATTTAATGAAGCACCATGTGCATCAAAATTAGCTAATCCTATTTGATAAGGATATTTTTCACCTTCTGGCCAAAACATTAGTTTTATCCATGAAATGTGATGTTCTGTTTTGTTAGGGTGTGAGATTTCTTTTCCTACACTAACAGTAACAGGAGTTTTTTCTCCACTCTTAACAACGTCATCTACTTCAATAACGGGTACATGTTTTTCTGTTTTCCAATCAGCTGTTCCATATAATTCCATATGTACTCACCTAAGTTATTGGAACTACATCTATAAATAAATTTCTTGGAAGAACAAAATTAAGTAAAAAATAGTTTAACAATAAAAGAAAGAGAAATGGGAAGTTCTAATCATCCTCAAGAACTGTAGGTTCTAGGGGGAAGGTTTCCTTTGGTTTAGATGGTTGTCCAGACTGATGAGCAGATATATCTCCTTCTACATCATTTAGTTCTTGTTCTAATAGATCTATTTCGTCTTCAACCTTTTTGATTCTTCTCTCAAACTCTCGAATCTTATATTCTTTTTCAGCAATATGTGCTTCTTTCTTCTTAGCTGTAACTTCACATTTGAAAGCTTTATCTGCCAGATCTTGTTGTTCAAAATCAATTTTCTTTAACAATTGTTCCTCTCGTTCTCTATTATCACGAGCTTTCTTCTTATTTTGTTCAGCAATTTTTTTCTTCAAATCTTGCAGGTCACTTAATTTTCTGAAAATATCTTCTTCTACGTCATGTTTTTTCTCTAGAAGTTTAAAATAATGAACATTCGATTCACTCATATTAATCCAAATTATTAGGGGTAATGATTGTTTTTAAGTTTATAGAAACGGGGGAAAAGAGGGGTTTTTATTGGTTTTTCATAAAAAAAAAGAGGAAAAACAAATGAAGATAGAAAAGAAAAATTTAAGAAGAAAAGCAAATGAAAGATAATAGGTGTAAGGGAAGTTCTCATACACTAATAAAAATCGGGCCTTAGCTCAGTGGCTTAGAGCACCCGGCTGTAGTCAGAAGACACCCTTGTGATCAATGATCAAGGCGTCAGCCGGTGGTAACCGGGCGGTCCCGTGTTCAAATCACGGAGGCCCGACCACTCTCTTATTTTATTTAGTTTTTTTACCTATTGCTGTAAAAACTGGTATGAAGATCATCCTTCTATTCTGCTCGATCAACGTTTTCTCTTTTTCTATGATATGTTTAAATTCTGTTTCTGTTATCAGGTTTGCTTCTAACACTCTCTTCCATTCTTCTTCTATGTTATTAACTAAAGATTCTTTGTTCCATGTTTGAGCTATCACAGAAATTTCAGTTTCTAGCCCTACGGTTTCAAAATAGGAAAGTACTTTTCTTCCAGCTAATGGGTCAGCTCCTTCATCTCTTAGATATTCAATATGTTTTGTTCCAAGATTCATTTCAGGATACTCAACCCACCCACCGTAGTCAGGTTCAGCTAATGCTACTACGTATCCTTGTTTTTTGCATACTCTATAGATTTCGTTCATTGCTTTATTTGGATTTTTTACCCATAACAACAGATATTGAAAAAGTACGACGTCGAATTTGTTATCTTTCAAAGGAAGGTGTTCAACATTCTCCACAAGAAATTCTACGTTATCAACTCTCTGTTTTGCTACGTCAATCATTCTTTCGTCTATATCGATAGCTGTTATCTTAGCGGATGTTCGATCTCTTAGTTCTTTAGTTATTGTTCCCATACCACAACCAATTTCTAAAATATTTTTTGCTTTGGTTAGATCTATCTTCCTATAGATTTGGTTGCGAAAAAAAAGAGTCCAAGAAGCTTGGCGTTCAAACTGCTCTTCTATTTCTGGACCCCAATTAACTCTTGGTTTTTCATTCATTTGAAACACCCATTTGTCAATGTTATGAGAAGGATTCCCTACAAACAGTTGTTGGAGCACTATAATTAAGAGGACATCCTCCTCCACAAATTTCCATTTCAGGACAATCAGTACATTCATCAGGCAGATATTTCATTTTCCTGAGACTCTTAGCAAGCTTACTATTCCATATTTTCTTCCATTTTGTATTCAAGATATTACCTAATGGTTCAAAATAACTTTGACATGGTAGAACCATACCATCAGGTTCTATTGCCATTGCAATATGAGCTGCTGTGCATTGTTTTAATCCTAATCCTTTCTCAATGGGATTAAAATCACAATATCTTGTAGGACTGTACCAGAGGAAACGCATATCTTTTTCCTCTGCCTTCTTCATTATCCTGCTAATTACATCATCTAAAACTTCGACAGAGAGAGTGAAATCTTCGTCTTTTCCGCCCCCAGATTTAATGATGCCATTTGCAGCAAAATGGTCTATACCTAGAGAATCGAGGAAATCTATTGTTTTCTCCACTTCCTTAATATTGTAAGGAGTTAAGGTTGTATTTGTGAGAATATACACGGGAGTTGGAACAATATTTTTTATTCCTTGAACAGTCTCCTTCCAAGCCCCTTTGAATCCACAAAGTTCATCATGAAGATTCTCATCATGACTCTCGATTGTGATTTGGAAATGATCTATTCCAGCAGCAACTAGTTTGTCTACAAGTTTCTTATCCTTGAACATCCTACCATTTGAGATTATACCAGTGATTATCCCCAAATCCTCAGCATATGACACTAGTTCTGGCAGATCCTCTCTTAATGTTGGTTCTCCACCAGTAAAAGTAACATGAGGAACACCAATTTCCCACAAATTGTCTAAGACCTGTTTCCATTCATCTGTAGTTAATTCGATAATTTCTCTCTTATGTTCAACATAGCATTTAGAACATTTGTTGTTGCATCTGTAGGTTAAGGCTAAATCCATACGCAATGGAGCTGAAAAAGGTGTTTCCAGCAAAGAACTGATGTCTTGAGATAAATGTTGCACAGGATCGATATCAGGCTTAGTTAAGAGATCCATTATCAGTGTCTTGAAATCCACTAAATCATTCATCAATTGAATCTCATCTACACGATACTTTCGTTTAATTTTAGCAACTATTTCCTCATTGGTTTTCCCTTCGATTATTCCAGAAGCAAAATCTGTTGCAGTTCTGTTTAAGTGAAAGATTCTAGTGGCATTAACTAAGAGCAAACTGTTACCCTTTTTCTCTTTTCTTAAATGCATACGTGCAAAAGTGTCAAGGTTTCTTATATGGGACATTTTCTTTTCTTGCATCATCTTCCACCTCCTGCACAGGCGCAGGCACAAGCACATGCACAAGCACATCCACCACCGCCACCAGATCGACCACTGCTTCTAGTAGCGGGTGGTCGTGTAACTTTTTGTAAAGCCTTTGTGAAGGTTTGTGGTTTATTAATAACTCCAGATAAGAGATTGTTTATCGGAGCAACATGCGAAGAACCGGCATGCTGCGTAATTCTGAAGAAGGCTCTTGAAGGAGATCTAGTATATGAGCGACCAGTATAGAAGTAATAATTTCTTACATACCAATGGGGGTAATAATAATTACCACCTCTTCTATCAAGCCTTTCCTCATAGCCCTCATCTACCATAATCCAGAGAAATGCATCTTTTAATTCAGGAGCAGTTTTCTTCATCTCTTCCCATGACCGATCAATAATCTCCTCATAATGCTTCTTTGTTCTTCTTACAGAGTAACCTTTCATTTTCTTTGATACACCCTTTATTCTGGAGAGAAGAGCTTTTTTTAGGTCGGTTTGATGAACAGGTTCGCGAGGAATAGCTCCAGAGCTAGCACCTTTTTTCCATTTTTCATCTTCTTTATTTCTTCTTCTGATACCAGTAATAAGCTGTTGTTGATATTTTGGTAATTGTTTTACAACGAGAGGTTTAACTGATACAGTAAATCTTAGTGCAGGTTTAGTTTCTTTGATTTCTAAATACCCCAGTTTCATCATTTCGAAGAGCATTAAGGTTGCTACTTGCGTCAGAGGTCTTTGTAGGAGAATCGCTACTTGCGAAGGAGTGAGATCCTTTTTCACCCCACCACCTAGAGTTGTTACTATGGGGGGTAGATACTCTTTGCTTTTCCTTCTTTTTCGAAGCACATAAAAAATTGCAATGACAATTACTATAGCAAAGAAAATAATTGTTCCTATATTGTCATAAACTGTGTGGCTCCAGAAAACGCTATATACTTTCACATATCCCTCTGGAAGAGCAACAGCAGACATATATCCTTCAGAAGGAAAACCAGTTCTACTAAATTCAATATAAGGTCCATTTGGGGATGAAACGATTGATGTTGCATTTTTAGGTTCAGCATATGCAACATTCCACTCCTCAGAAGAAGTTTGTCTAGCTTCTGCTTCATAAATGTCTGTCAAAATCTCAGGAAAATAGTATCTTACTCTTCTTTCAGTTGTTCCAGAGACGTAATAGCTGTCATACCATGTTTGCAAAAAAACTACTGAGGCAAAACCATCTACGTTGTCAGGATAAACCATTGCTGGATTATTGCAATATACCTTTAAAACTGAAGATTCACCAGGTGCTATTTGACCAACATCATCTAGCCAGATTTCAACTCCAATAGGTATCACTTCACTTTCATATATTCTACTATCATTTATCTCAACATCATCTAACCAAGCTCTTACTGATGATAAGTCATAGTGATTGTTTGGGAATCCTACATCGATAACATCTATTGCTTTAACATAATTCAATGAAGGATCTAAATCAGGATCTGTACAATTGAACTCTATTTCATAGTAAATATCAATGGAACCATCTTCCAGAATAAAAATATCTGTATACATGAATGGAATCGTAAAATCATAATCATTGTTTGCATCTAATGTTGTTGCTCTTTCATTAAAATCACTAGCGAAACTAGCACCAGAAACAATAAAAGCCGATATGAACACAGAACAACTTACAAATAATAGTAATCTTTTTCTCAAATTTTTTGCTCCCCAATAATTCTGTTAAAGTCTATCTTTAATATGTCAAATCATTGAATAAACTAATAATTAAAGTTATTGTATTTTTTTTATCTAAGCTAATATTCTTTCATAGTTGGCAAGATTTATTACAAAGATTATATTCGTTTTCTTAGTATGACCTCTGAACGATTCCATAAGATAATACGAGATATCTGGGAACAATTGAAACCCTTTCTGCAATTTTTACTTACTGTAGCAGTCATAATGTCAATAGCTACTATCATAATGTTATTTGTTTGGGATTTTGGTTTAAATGACGATGCATTTCTCATACTAGTTATAGCAGATATATCTGTTCTCGCGATTTTTGCTGTTGGACTAATTTTTGTTGGAGTTAGATATGTGATGACAGATGTAGCAAAAAGAGATGATATAACTTGTAGATTTTGTGGGGAAAACATGAAGAGTGGGAGTAATATTTGCTTGAATTGTGGTAAGGACAATAAAATGGTTACAGGTAAAGAATAATCACTTTAGATCAAGGAGACATTAATAAAGGTCGAGAAGAAGACAATTTTACTCTTACAGAGGTTGATAATTATGGAAAAGCAGTATTCAACAAGCATACCTGATAAATACATGCAAGGTTGGGATAATCTATACAACAAGAATTTAGAAGTTGGTAAGTTAGATGAACTTTCTCCTCACTTTGTTCATTATGCTGTTTTAGAGTTTTCATTTTATATTATGAATCAAGAAATCAAGGATAAAACAGCACTTGAATTGGCTACAGGTGATGGAGTTGATGCTTGTTACCTTGCACAATTAGGCTATGAAGTCACAGCTTTAGATATTTTACAATCATCCATTGAGTTGACAATTAGAAGAGCAGAAGCATTAAATGTTTCAGATAAGATGACTACAATAAAAGGAGACATGAATAATTTTCCTTTAGAACCTGAAAGTTATGATGTCATTTCTGCTATTCAATGTCTGCAATATCTTTTTGATCGAGCCCTTCCACGAATGTATGAACTCTTGGATGCAATTAAACCAGGAGGGTATTTCCTTTATGGTGGGAACGTTAAACCACACTTCAAAACAGAACCTCCTGTAAGATTTATTACACTTAAGGAATTACGACAAGCATTAAAGGGTTGGAAAATATACTCGATTGCACGAGAAGAGCGCATTGTTCGACCTGGAGATAAACGTGGATATGTCTGGGTTGTTGCTCAAAAGCCAGAAATAAAATGAGTTTACTATTTCTTTATAGTCCTTTCACCTTTTACTAATTTCTTTTTACTTTTCTTCGTTGCAGCTGATTTCTTAATTCTATAAATGATTCTTTGAATATCTTTCTGTAATTCAATTTCTATTTTTATCCCGCTATTTTTAGTTCTCTCTTTCCATTGATAACTTATCAAATCAATGTACTCCTTTTCAGTCATTTTCTTAACAGTTGTCAATGATTCTAATGCTTCAAGTTCTCTAAATCCATCAAAAATGACCTCATAAGAGTTATCTTTTTTCATAATAACTCCTTTCCATCCTTCCACATTAGTCCCCATAACTGCTATGTAGGAGATATATTTGAAAGGCCCCTCAAGAAATCCAAATAAAGTATCAGCTTCTTCTAGAAACTCTGCTTTGTCATTAAACAATGCTTTGGCTTTTTGCTTTCCACTATCCTCTTTTGTTTTCATATACATTTTATTTATGAAATCAACTTTTCTTACTGCTAACATAAATCCACGCCATTTTTCATCTAACCTTGGAATCTCCGTTCTTTCTCTTCGAGTTTCCTCATAAATTGGCACAGTCATGGAATTAATGCTAGAAATTGCAAATTTTTGAAATTCATTTTTTGGATGTTTTAGAGTCCAAGTAATATCCATAGTTTCAGTGGGAGAGATTCGTGTCGAACTATGAATACGAACCCTACCATCCTTGAGTTTTTTGATGAAACGGGGATAAACCCTAAACCTTGCCATCGTATTCTGGAAATTTGCTGTAATCATACTTAGAAAAGCTTGAATCACACCTTCCAAACCATCTCCCTCAAGCAATGTTTCAAGTTCCCATTGCCGTTTTGTATTAACCACAGATTCAAGAGATAACAAAAATTGATTGATTAATTCAAGTTCATCTTCTGAGATATTAATTGTTTGAACCATAATAACCAGCAGAATTTAGTGCTATATTCAAGTTCTCACTGTGCTTATATGTATTTTTGCATTTAAAAAACATATCAAAAGCGAAGAAAAGAAGAGTGTTAAGTTACATTAGAAGAATAAATGTTCTTCATTCTTACCCTTTTTCTTTTTCTTTCTTCCTCTTCGCTTCTTCTTCAGAATTTTCTCCGACACCTCTCTCACATTTGATAATATTGGTTCCTTGATATCTAAATCCTCACCAAGAGTTTCTGCTATCTTACTCATTGTCTGATAAATTAGCTGTTTCATTTTAATTTTTGTTTCTCTTTTATATACACGTTTTAATGTTTCCAAAGATTCTGAGTCAGCATAATCAAGAATAATATTCAGTGACATTTGAATAGGAAAAACAGCTTTGTCATTTTGAATTCTATCAAGGAGCAACTCCCTTACTTTGTCTTTTTTTAGTTTCTTTCGTTCATGTAATTTACGAATTGCCATAGAACGAACAACATCATTTTCATCTTCTTTGGATATTGTGGTGAGAAAATCTTCGATTTTTGGAGAAGACAAATCACCAATCACTTCGGTCAACACAAGTTTAATACTATTTTCTCTTTCGTACGCATAAATCTCCATTAACTTTTGTGCAATTTCTTTCTTCTTAGTATCTTTTAAAATATATATAGCTTTGATTCTAATCCACTCATATTTCTCCTTCTCAACAACTTTGAAAAGGAATTCCAAGATATTCTCATCAATTTCTTGTTCAGATATCGAAACTAGCTCTTCCAACTTCAGCTTATCAGTAAGGTTGTTGAATTTTTTCAGTTTCTTCTCCAATTCAGAATCCATTGTATTTAGTAATTGCCTTCCTTCTTTTAAGGTTGCTCAATTTTTGAGGTTTTTATAAGATTATGAAGAGATATACTGAAGACATTTGACTACAATGCTAGACGAAAATAAACAGAATCATGAGAGTTATGCAATTGTTTATTTTGCTGATAGTGGTTTTGAGTTATTTGCATCTAATTTAGAAGATATAAAATTAGAGATCGCACTTACAAACTATCCTACATTAATGGGGATGATGCAAAACCAGAGTATAGAAGGTTTAGCTTCCTCAAAAATTAATAACAATACCTTTCTTTTTGCTTATGCTTTGAACCTGAAAAACTTAAATGCAAAAGATTCTCGCTTGAAACATAAAACAGTAACAATTGTCAACTTTGTAGTCTCACGAGAACTGTACAAAAAACTTATTGTAAACTTTGATGATTTTGAGCAATTCTTGGAAACCTATTTTCAGCCAATCAAATTTCTTTTTGATCTCTATGCTGTTGACTTTACTAAGGTAATACCTATTTTTCAAGAGAGACAACGCATAATAGAAAAAACCAAAGAAAGAAACAAAAGAGATTCAGAAAATTCCTTAGCTATGGAATTTAACAGTTGGCTGAAATCAGCTGATTTTTCCCAAGATAAAAATAAGTAACAAGCATATAGTATTTTTTTTATATCACCTCTTCCCTATTCTCTTAAGTGAGACTTTATGCATGAAATTCGGTTCCATGGTAGAGGAGGTACTGGAGCTGTTATGGCTTCAAGAGCTCTTGCTAAAGCAGCTTTTTATGCGGGGAAGAATGCCGTATCATTTCCATCTTTTAGTGCCGAGAGGCGAGGAGCATTGGTTCTAGCATTTGCTCGAATTAACACTAAAAAAATCTATAGGAAATCACAAATCTACGAACCGGACACAATCGTTGTTTTAGACAATTCACTTATTGAGTTGAAAGATGTTGCAAAAGGTCTAAAACCAAACGGAATCGGGATTATCAATACAACGAAGAAGCCTGAGGAAATAACTTTTTCAAAAGAGATTGACCTTGGAGTTGTTGATGCTACAAGTATTGCTAAAGAGACTCTAGGACATCCTTTTGCAAATAGTGCTATACTAGGTGCTTTAATTAGGAGCACAAAATTAGTTGGGATGGAAGAATTAGAAAAAGGAATTCTCTCTGTATTTGGTGCAAAATTGGGTGAGAAACAAGCAAAGAAAAATATTGAAGCAGCTCGTATAGGGTATCAAAGAACACTATTTGGTAAATCACAAGGAGGAAGAAATTACTCTGAATTACAACCATGGTTACCATCTGTGAAAGAGCTACCTATAGGAGCTATCCTACCAAAAATCACAGTTTCAACTGGACAATCAATTGGACCAGGATCCGCTACCACAAGAATTACAGGTACGTGGAGTTACATTAAAGCTGAAATCGATCAAGAACTCTGTATAAAATGTCTTAAATGTGTATTCCATTGTCCAGAGGGGACAATTCATAGAAAAGATGATTTTGTAATTGTAAATAAAGCATATTGTAAAGCATGTGGTATTTGTGAATCAATATGTCCAGTTAATGCAATTACAATGATAAAAATAAAAGAATTTTCAGAGATTAAGCCTTAATCTCTCATTTGTATTTATCTAAATCATCTTTGTTGTTTCGATAATTTCCTGAGATTGATTCAGAATCAAACGAAAAATCATTCTTTGAATTACTTTTCTTAGAATCATTTTCAAAATCTTCTTCATTCTCAAAATCGTCGAAATCGTCGAAATCATTATCTTCTGTTTCTTGGAAGAACTCTAATTGTGTTTCAAGAAACGAAGTATCAAATTCAGCAATTTTCTTTGAGTGAAAATCTTGATTTAGGTGAGTCTCTACTTCTTTTAAGGCCATTAATGCAGCATCATAATCAATGTCAAAAGTATTGCAATAGGACAGAACAGCCAATACGGGAACACTGTAAGCTGTACCTTCTGTGAGGAGGAAACTTATTGGTCCTCTGATAGATAAATCTTCTCGGAATGTTCTTTTTGTACCATAAACTTCTGTATATTTGTTGGTCGGAACTAAAGCTATCCAAGAATCATCAGTAGTGTCCCTAACATCTTCCCTCAATCCACCAATTATGATATATCTCTTAGCATTCCAAGATAAAATCTCCTGTGCTAACCACTTCCAGAATGCATCTGGTAAAGCGTCATAACCAACGACAGGAATTGGTAAGCGTGAAGCTACCAAAACAACTTTTTCTTTGTTATCACTTGAATCCAAGTTCATAGAATAAACCGTGATTGGAGCTTCAATGTTATTCTTATGAAACCAACTCATCGTTCCCCAGAAACCAACTGAGTTTACATCATTTTCTTCAACAAGATGATTTAAGACAGATGTTCCCACAGAACCGTAGCCTGTAAAACCTAGAATAACGGTTGTATCAGAATCTATAATTGAAGTATCAAAGGACATCTGATTAAGGAAAAGTGTATTGTTTTTCATCGTTTGATGAAGATATTTACATGTGGTTAAAAAATTGATGGTTAGAGCGTTTTTTTACGCTCAGGTTTTGTGTGAAATTACTAGTTTCTGTAAATTTATGCTTCCTCAGATTCAGTTGTCTTCCCTTTTCTTCTAACTTTGGATGTATCTATAAACTCCTCTTCTTCAGGCCATAAGAAAGAAGCAATAGTAGTAAAAATAAGCAATAACACGATTGGAACCAATATACCTATGAGATTGTACGCAAAATTATCTGTTCTCTTAGAAAGTGCAAACACAATCATCAAAGCTGCACCACCTAAAATTATCCCAATAATTTCACTTATTGAAATAATTGTCTGCTGAATACTCATAGTAGATCCGTGTCTTTCTTCATCCATTCCAATTGAACTGCTATCCCCTAAGCGACCACTTATTGCTGGAAAATATGCTGAGCCTAGGAAGAGTGAGATTACTAATAATATAAGAATCCACCAGTTACTCGTAAAACCATTTGGATCAAATTCTGACGTGGGGTCATACCAAGGTTGTCCTCCTGTCATAAAATTCCCAAAAAAGGTAATTCCAATAACAATTGCCATCATTAGTAAACCTACAACACCTATAGTAAGAGCTTTCCGACGGCCTATTTTATCTGCTACCCAACCCCATAAAGCCATAGGCAACCCCATAGTTAAAGTAAATACGACCGTAGTTAAACTAGCATCAGCAGGACTTGATTCAATAGACAAAATTAAGAAACCCCAGTTGTTCAAAATACCAATTATAGCAGCTGTTCCTAACAAAGGTAAAACTATTCCTCTTCTGCTCTTATCGATCATGAGTTTCCAAGACATTAACAACTCTTGTTTAACACTGTACTCTTCATGTTCTAGAACAGGTTTGGTTCTATCAATCATGAAATAGACAACAACTGCAGAGATTATTATGGCAAAAGCAAACAAAAGATAGAGATAAACAAGTCTTTGGGGGTGGTTGGGTTTCCAATAAGTTATAACATTTCTTGCACTTAGAGTAAGTTCGCTAATTTTAGCAAAAAGATTGATTCCATCTACCCTAACAAGCTCATTAACACCTACTATGGAATTGTAAAGAACACCTGCTAAAAGTACTCCTGCAGATCTACCTCCAGAAACAGCTACATTGTACAGACCCATTCTAGTAGCTCTTGTTTCATAAACTGAAAATCTGGATATGTAGCCATAAGAAGCATTCACCTTGATAGAACCTGCTAAACCATGCAAAAAGTGGAACAAACTCATTCCAAAGATCATCAAACCATTAGCTAAGGGGATTATGCCTATCCATCCTTGCCAATTTAAGGCACAAATTCCATAACCAATTAATATTAATCCTCCGGCAGCTGTTCCTAATAGAATCCATCGTTTTGCATCAGACACATCAGACCTAAAGCCAAAATATCCCGAACTGATGATTACAGCTATGGCATAAGTTATTTCAACAAATATTATCGACAGATTTGCTTCCCAACCCTCCATTCGAAGATGAAGAAAAATGTAAATTGGCATTAGAACTGTTGTACTACCAAACGCGACTCTGAGGAAAAAAGTTGAGATTAGAATTCCAATAAAAGAAAGAGTAGGTCTTTTTTGTGTGTATAAATCATCTTCAGTAGTTTCTTCCAAAGTATCATCTGATTTATCTGATAGTTTCTCGCTCATTTTCATTGTTCCTTAATTGATAATCGAAATGTGTCAATGTGTTATTAAAATTTATTGTTGAAATTTCTGAGTTGGTTAGTGATAAGTCATAAAGTAAGTAGAAAAGATTAATCAGAATAAAAATATCAATTTACTACACTTAAACGAAAATAGACATAGTTCATAAGTCAAACATCTAATTAATTAAATAAAATACTGTAAAATATACGAGAAGTAGCGTAAAGTATTTAAGAAAGGCATAAAGTATTTAATACTGTAGTAACATAAAATAATTATCAATAGAACAGATGGAGAATTAGAAAAATGAGCAGTGAAAAGCAGTCCGTAACAATTGCTAAGATGGTGAAATTAGAGGCTGAAAAGCCGATTGAACTCCCCGAAGAATTTTTATCAGCTCTAAAACCCGATGGCAAGACTTTTGCTGTCTTGATTTTAGCTCCCAACACTCGAATAATTCGTATAATTCCAACAAGTACAAATGAAGTCGCGAAGATCAACATTAATATTGGGAAACTTTCTCCTGATTTCCTTCGTAAAATGGGTTCTATTTTCATTAGACTTGGTATCAAAACACTCTATAGTACTGGTCTTTGTTTTACTCAGAGCGCCTGTGTGTATGAAGGGTATATTGACTCTGATGAATTGAAGGAAGTCAGTATTGACCAGATTAAAGATGAGCTTGAAAGAATCGAAGGCGTATCGAGTGTCGAGGTAGAAACGCTAGCAGTATAAAGGGGCCAACCTTATTGGTTCAACGGAGTAGGAAAAAGGAAAAAAGATTAAATTTACTCCTTCACCCGTTGCGCCGTGAGATCTACCGTCTGGTGTGTGAAACCCCAGGGGTTTATTTTTTTGAATTGTCTAGTGCGTTGACAGCTCCACATGGAACCGTTAACTGGCATCTTAGAAAACTAGAAGAGGCAAGTTTGATTAATTCCATGAAATTTGGAGGAAAAAGAGTTTTCTATTCACGAAATTTGCGCACCAAAGAGGTTGAAAAAGCATTTGTGGTTTTAAAGCATGTAACTGCACGGAGGGTGTTTGCACATATTTTAAATTGTGAAAATTGCCATCAAACACAAATTGCCCGAAGCTTGGGTATTCATCATGACACAGTACGTCACCATACTTTGCGTATGGAAAAGGCAAATTTGATTGAAAGTTTTAAAGATGGAAGAAAAACTTGCTATAAGCTTGGTGAGATTGGAAGAAAGCTTCAAGAAGATAGTTTGAACACAATCTCGAACACCTATATTGCTGCTTTGATGGACATTCTTGAAGAAAGTTGTCTTCATCCAGAAATAGAGGAAATAAGTACAAAACACTTGACGATAAGAATCGAATGTCCTGGATCAACGGATGCCACATTTACAATTTCATTAGACCAATGGTCATTTGATGAAGGGGAATTTGATATTATACAAGCTGAGGGAGAAAAAGAGATTGTTCAAGAGGAAACATGATTTCCTTATTTTGTTGTAAACAAGGTAATTCATTAACCAATAATAAATTTCTTCAAAAAAATAGCTTTATAAGGGAATTTGGCAATCCATCTTAAGGAGTGTCGAATATGAGTTCAAAGACTAAAGTGTCTTCTACAAGTAAAAGTAAGAAATCAGCTAAAATCAACATAAATGCCCTTGCAAAGAAAATTAAAGAAATTAAAAAAGATATAAGCAAAGTAGTTGTTGGACAAGAAGAAGTTATTGATGCAATGATTACAGCGCTTATAGCAGATGGACATGTTCTGCTTGAGGGAGTACCAGGAATTGCAAAAACATTGATGGTACGTGCTTTATCAAAGACGGTATCTTCAGATTTTAAGAGAATACAGTTTACTCCAGATCTTATGCCATCAGATGTTACAGGAGTTATGGCATTCAAACCCGAAACTGGAGAATTTTACTTCAAACAAGGACCAGTTTTCACAAATTTCTTACTAGCGGATGAAATTAACAGAGCACCACCCAAATCTCAAGCTTCAATGCTAGAAAGTATGCAAGAAAAGCAAGTTTCAATTGAGAAAAAAACCTACAAACTTCCAGAGCCTTTTATTGTCTATGCAACGCAAAATCCGATTGAGACTGAGGGAACATATCCTTTACCTGAAGCTCAAATTGATCGTTTTGCGTTCAAAGTTTTAGTAACATATCCCGAAGAAGATGATGAAGTAGAAATCGTAAATAGGTTCACTGGGGAGCAAGATTCTTATGATAAATTGGAAGAGATCAAACCAGTATTGACTGGAGACGAAGTAATTGAACTCCAAAAACTGATTCGTAAGGATGTTACCATCTCTGATGAATTAGCAAAATATATCGTCCGTATCGTTAATTTGACTCGTGAGAGCGAAGAAGTATATATGGGTGCAAGTCCAAGGGCAAGTTTATGGATGACAATTGCCGCAAAAGCTTCAGCAGCTATGGAGGGTAGAACGTATGTTAATCCTATTGACATACAAAAGATAGCTAAGAATGTACTTCGACACAGAGTTCTAATTAAACCTGAATACGAATTTGATGGCACAACATCAGAAATAATTATTGATCGAATCCTACAACACACTCCTGCACCTAGTATTCAATCATAGAGTTTGAAAATTATGAAACTATCTCGGAAATCCATCTTCCTACTAGTTATTGTTCTCGAAATATCGGGACTATTAGTGGCAAGTGGGCTTACAATAAATTCGAAGATAAATCAATCTTCCTTGGATGTTCAAGCTCAAGCTGAAGGCTTAACTGTGGCTATTGAAAGAGATCAATTATATTTCAAGAATGACACTATGAGAACAAATGCCTACGTTTATTGGGCAGAACTTGAAGGTGGTCGACTAACTATTTATGGAAACACTACAAATATGTATCAGATAGAATTTTGGGATGGTATCGGCAACCTTACTCAAGATACAGATTATTACATTTTTTCTGATAGGATTGAGGTTACTATTCGAACAACTGAGCTGTATTATCAAATTCGAAGTATTTATTATCCTGACTATTTTATTGATACAAATTTTATAGTTATTTTTGACACATACTGGGCTCAATTCAGTTATTTGACTCCAGAAGGAGAGGAGAGATACGCTCCAATAAATTATCATAATAAACAACTACTCCCGGAAGGAGCAGGATTAGTAAGCTATGCCCCAACAGATGGTGCCATTATTGTAAAAGAAGGAAATTCGTTTGGAATCGTTTGGGAATATTCTGAAAGAGCTATGGATCCCTTCCATGACCCATTAACATATGAAATAACATACAATTTCGATCCAATCTATCTGCAGTTTACAGAACAGATGTATAATAATCAACAACAGCAACAGGAACAAGAACAAATTGACAGTTTGCTAGATTTATTACAAACGTACTTCAAACTTATTGCTACTCTTGCTATTGTTCTAAGCATTATAGCTGTTCTTCTTGGTTATTTACGAGCAAAAAGAAAATTCCAATCACGATTAAATGAAGCACGAAATATGCCCAAAAAGATGTTGAAAGATATCGAAAAAGAAACTGATTCCGGCAAGAGGGTTTCTTCCATGTTCAGTGTTCTTTTCTTAGTATTAATTTTATCTTCGGCACTTTCTCATGGTAATAATTTGACAGAAACTCAAGAAGTTTCTTATTTAGCTAATAATAGACAAATTACAGTAGAAGACTATTCTGAACTAGAAGCTTCTGACGAGAATATATTGTACGACACTTCAATTGATTTAGGGAAAGATGGTATTGCATACGAAACAGTTACAATTGATCTCCCCTATTCTGTAGATAACTTCAGTATCTGGGTCGATACAACAGAAGTGCTTGATTTTAGAGCTTATAACGATTTGGGAGCACCAGTCTCTTACCAAGAATTTACCGATCATTTTCTGATAAGAAATGTTCAAGGATATATTCATTATGAAATTGTGAAACCCTATGTTTACTACAATAATAGCAATATTCTAGTATATATTGATTATTTCTGGTTGCTTTTCGTAGATGAAGAAGCAGGGGAGGATGATACGGGATACTTGAAAGCAGATATAGATTTTACCATCGTAGTCCCTGATGGAGCGATCCTTTATAGCGCCTCTCCAGAGGAGATAATGACTCTCTCTCAAACTCCTGAGGGAAGAAGAAAAATAGCTTTTTCTGATACAGATAGACAAATTGACCCATATCATGAACTTTTCTCAACACAGGTGACATTTTCCTACATAGACGTGATAGAAGCAATAGAAAATCAATCAGCTAGATTTGAGCATTTTCAAGTCGATATCGAAATAACTGAAGAACAAGTCATGGAATTAACTAGGAATCTAATCTTCATAAGTTTATTAGGTTTAATTGCACCAATACTAGCATTTCTCTTAACTTACTTTATTATGCGAAGAAGGATGATGCGGAAGATCAAGGAAGAGGAACAAAAACATGAGATGCTTATATCAGTGGAGGAGATTCAGCTTCGGGCGATGAAGGATTCTCTAAAAATAGATCTTTCAAAAGAACCTTGGAAAGCAATGCTTGGTGAGTATTGGGAATTATTGTCCTATCTCAGCAGGTTTACACCTGTTAATATGTTGGGATTAAGTGAAGAGATACATGAAAAGACTATTCGCAAGTATCTTCCTTCAATGCTAATATCAGAAACCTTAGAATTACTATCTGTTGGAAAAGCCCTTTCAGATAATTGGAAAAATCAAGAACAGATACATTATACAAGACCTCAAGCACGAGATTACCTTGAATCAGTGATGAAATTAATTGAGAAAATGGAAAAATGGAGGAAAGAGAATTCATGAAAAAAATTAGTAAAGTCATAATTATTATTTTGCTTGTAAATATACCGGTTTTAGCTTTCACAAATTATGTTTCAATAGGTCAAGAGTCAGTATATACTTCACCAAAAGAAACTCTATCGATTAACGGAGATACAAATTTCACCGTTTACTCAACAGCACCTTTAACTTGGGAATTAAACAGTCGAGAAAATTTCACAATTTACTTTAATTCCACTGAAGTGCCAATAGGTGAAAATATTACTCTAGTAAGCATCGCAATTTATTATAATATTCCTGATAATCCTCACAGACAACAAGAGCGTCTTTATGCTCCTCAAGTCAATCTAACGGGAGTTAACCAACAACATGAAATTTTGAGCTCTTTGAGCCCTCCTTCTGACACAGATGAGTTTAATATAACTATAGAAATCGTTGCGAGTAGCACATCTGAACCAGAAAATAAATTGTTCGAAGCACAGTTTCCAGGCGATGGAATATATATTGATATCCATAGCAATTTGGTTCTACCTGTAATAAATCTTCCAGGGTTCCCTGATATTCAAACTTTTGCAAGGTGGATTTTTATTTTTGCCGTAGCATTTGTAATAATTTCATTACCAGCAATTTTTACCGTGTCATTCAAAATCCAAGAGTTAGTAAAAGCTCGTAAGAAAGATGGAAAGAAAAAGAGAACTAAAACGTGGAAAAGGAAAAGAAAAGGAGGAAAGAGAAAATGAGCTCTAAAGAAACAACCACACCACTTGAAAGATCAATGAAAAAAATGGATATCTTAATGAGATCTTTTGGAATGCGCACTAGAATTTTCAAGGGAAAAACTCGCGCAGTTGTAAAGGGAACTAGAAAGGTTTATCCTTACGAATTAAATGCTACAATCGTTGAAACTGCAAGAGGGGTTGGAATCAGAGTCAAATCAGAAAGAATCTGGTATACTTTTCTCAAATTAATACCATTTTTGATAATTCTATTATTCTCATTCTTACAGTATTTTGTTCCATCTGCGGGACAAGTAATTGCTGAAGCTACAGGTGTAGATCTCTTTCTACTCATATTAGGACCTTCCCCGAATCCTATCGGATTATGGGTTATTCTTCCTATAATCAGTATTGTTATAGTTGGATCAGAGATTCTGGAGCGGATAATTAGAGCAAAATATCTGCAGAATAGAATGCCTCGTTTCTTAAGTGGTGCAGAATGGATGGTCGCTGAACCACCTCTTGCACTCGATATGGTAAGTTCATCCAACAACTTAATTTGGTTGATGTATGTGATACTTATTATCATTTTCGCACCCCTATCATTCCATGAAGAAATTTACGCGAAGTTTCTAGAAGTGTATCAAGTTGAATCAGCTGCTTTGCGAAGCACAACAATGCTCATCTCAATTTTAGATGTAGCTCTTGTATCGGGGATCATGTTTGCTATGCTCTATCTGAATTATGAGAAATTTAGAGGAAATTTAGATAGACAGCAGATGAGGTTGGATATTAAAATTGAAGGGCAAACACGACAAATGTTCCAAGTTGTTTTAGGTGCTATGTTCCTTGCCACACTTGAGTTATCGTTATTCTACTTCACCTTCTGGTCTGCAATTACAATTGTGCAGGTTCTTATGTTCTATGGGATAATTATCGCTTCGAGTGTAATAGGTTGTTGGTTGTTCTGGCAAAAAGAGAGTTACAATTTTATTGCAATGGCCATCTGGTTCTTTCTGATGGATGTTGTAATGATTTTCCTTAATGCTGACGATTCTTCCTATTCATGGATGATTATCTGCCATCTATTTCTCATACTCTTGATAGCCATTCTTTCTATGAATAGGCATTTTGAGAAATACTTAGAGAAAAAAGGAGTATCTGAACCTAGTTGGATTTTCAATCCCTTACCGATATTTTCTTTCATTGCAGTATTTCTTAAGAAAAAGGTCAGAGGGGTCAAAGGAGTGGAAAAGGACTTAGATGAGATTTTAGAAGAAGAAATGAAGGATAAAGTAAAGGAGAAAGAGCCTTTATTCATCGATATAGGAAAAGTGCGAATCAAAGGTAAAGAAGCGGTTAAAATAGTTGAATATTATGAAAGATTAACTTCAAGAATTGTAAAAGGAGAGTTAAACATACTATCTATCACAGCACTTGATGATCAAATCAAAGATATTGTAAAATCCGATAAAAATCTTAGAAAAGAAGCTGATCTGTTTTTCTCTACAGTTGATAGTCTCCTTTGGAATGATGATTATAAGCTCCAAGATGGTGAAAAGGTTCTCAAAATTGGGGAAACACTGTATAATGAAGTAATTAAAACAAGGTGAGAACTTGACTGTAGCAAATGAAGAAAAGATTGTACGGGAAGAGAAGGATAAAATAAAAATACCTCTCAAAAAGATTAAGAAATTAGAAATCTTAGCGAAGGAGAAATCCACAAGCTTTCTTCAAGGGCATCGCAGATCCATTTTCAGGGGACCGGGAACAGAGTATGCCGACTTGAGGGAATATACCGAGGGAGATGACCTGAGGTTCATTGATTGGAATGCATCATCACGCGTTCCATTCAAATTGATTGTGAGAGATTATGAGCAAGAGAGAAATACTAACATAATTATGATGATGGATACAAGTCATTCCATGCTTCTTGGAAAACCAATTCCAAGAATAAAAATGGCTGTCGAATCTATTGCCACCCTTGCTTATACAGTAATGAACAACAGAGATAAGTTTGGATGGGCATCATTTTCTGATGAAATACACAATTATATTCCTCCAAGAGGAGGAAAAATTCATCTCTATCATGTGTTCAATGAGATGCTGAAAATTGCTCCGGTTGGAACAACTAATATTGGAGAGACAGTTAGAGAGATTGCTCTTTCACAAAAAAGGAGATCGATTATAATAATCTTAACTGATTTGCATGGAGATTTAGAAGGAGCATTAGACGGTTTCAAAGTTGCTAGAGCTAAAAGACATGAGTTAAAACTTATACACATTCATGATCCAGAAGAATTCTTATTCCCAAAACAACCTAGACAGATTAAATTCCAAGACCCAGATACTGAAGAGATACAAGTCATGAACTTTAGCAACCTTCTAGAACGAGGTAAATTTATGTTTGAACTTGGTTTGCAAATTAAAAAGATTAATGACTTTAAACGAAGTATTAGAGGACTCAATATAGATGTTATAGATGCACCTACAACAATCTTAACAGAAAAATTGTTACTAGCATATTTTGGAACTAAAAGAAGGAGTAGTATGTAATGAAGAACATTAAAATTTTCACCGCAGCTATTATTTTCTTGGTTTTATTTAGTTCAGGTAATTTGTCAATTATAGAAAAGACAAATATCGTTATTGCAGGAAGTTCAAGCTCAGGAGATATTCCACTCCCAGGTGGCTCTGGTGGTGACACAGGTGGAGGAGGAGCTGCTGGAGGATTGTATCGCAACTATAGAATTCCGTTGATGTTCCGTTCTGGCCCTTATGGACCTTCCTTAATTGCAATTAATGCTCTGGAAAATGATACGTTGATCATCTTCGATTTCAACACCACTATTTTTCCAGATTACACAGCTGTGATAAATGTAGGGGAAACATTAGTTCTGGATCCTTCAGAAATATTGGAACTCAAAAATGGCACGCTTATTCAAGCTTTTACTCCACTTCAGATTACAGTTTTTCATCAATCTAATTCACCCGGATTCGATGATACGTATTCCTACTCTCCTCTAGTGATGCAGATGTGGGGTAGAATTTACCAATCAGTTTATGATAACATGCGCGCCATCATTGTAGCAGGGTATAATAACACGGAAATTGATATTAGAACCCCTGGAGAAGAAACCGAATTTATCGATATACCTTATATTGGTCAAACTACAGATATTGCAGTTTCTAAAGACACTATTATAGAAGCAAATGGTCCCATAGGTGTAGTTTTTTACTCATTATCAAGCACCACTGGGTCTTTTACTTTTACAGGCATACCACACTTTCTCTGGGGTACTGAATACTTCATTTACAGTAGACAGTCAACCAGCAGTATACCTCTACTTGAGGGTGACATGGAACTTTCGGCATCAGCTGTAGGGTTGGGAGAAAATATACATGCAATGACAAATCTCTATGACGATTATCTTGTAGATATTCCAGATAATGGCTCAATTTTAGTTCCAAATAGTAATCTAGATCCCGGAGAGTATTATCACCATTTTGAAAGCCTTGCCACAGATTTCTCACTAACAGCTTTGTATAATTATTCATATAATGGGACAGCTCACAAATCAGCTGTTGGATATATTTCTGATGATAACATGAAATATGCTGAACTTTTCTATACAAGATTTGCTTATAATAACAGCGAGCTTAAATCTGTAATCCTAACAGATATAACACCAGTGATACCTCTCTTTATTCTTGGAATGGACATATACGCCGACTTAGCAAATTATGCTGAATTAAACAGAGGGGATCTCTTCTCATATAGTGGATATGAATATCTAGGTGTTTTAGGGAATGGGTCAATCTATTCCTTTGTAGAAACCTCTGCTCCGGAATCAGCCAATTGGAATAGTTCCACTAATATTCTTTATCCGCTTAATTTATTCTCATATAAGTATAGCACATCAACATCCTTCCCCTCTTGGTACAGATTCCCAAATATTAACGTTGAAGAAGTGTTAATCAGTCCTACAACTCCTACAGAATTTCGCAGACTGCAATTAGATATTTTTGTTCAAAACAACGGTTCAATTCCTTCAGCACCTTTTTGGGTAACAGTTTTTGTAAATGATTCATTGAAAATCAACACAAGACTGGATGGGATTGACATTAATCAGAGCATACCAGTAATTTATGAAGAATTCCAAAGCTTTGGTTTAAAAATTCTAAATGTATCAATATTCACAGATTCTCAAAACCAAATATTTGAACTCGCAGAATTTGATAACTCACTTCAATTCTTTATTGAAATTAAACGCAATTGGAATGTAATTTATACAGGAATTGCTATAGCTGTAGCAGTTGTAGGATTTGTTGTATATATTGTTACAAGAAAGATAATGAAAAAACGTAAAAAGAACAAATCTCGATTCGATGTTATTCTTAGTGATATAGAGGTCTGAAAACAATGGCTACAAATCTAGAAGATAACCAAATTAAGAAACAGAGGGAAAACGAAGAAGAGTTTACACCTCTGAGCGTGTTATTAACTAGAGATTTAATTTTCATGGATTGGACCATTCAGTTTGGTGGACAGATATTAGGATTAATACTTGGTGTGATCTTAGGTTTTCTAGTTGGAGGAGATGTGTTAGCAATGTTTGGTCTTAGTGACTCTGATACTATTGATTTGTCAGTTTACCTAGCGTTACAGATAGGAACAATACTTGCGGTTTTAGCATTAAGCATTTTTTATATTCAGAAAATGGGCATTAAAATCAACTCTCCAAAGAAAAGAGCAAGGAATGTTTCTAATATTGCAAAAATATCTTTCTTCGGTCTATCATTCATCTTTGCATTAGGATATCTCTATAATACATTGCTAGTACCATCAGTTCACAGAATTGCCGGAATAATAGCTGAACCTGGAACCGGAGAGCCAGGATCGGAACCTCCTGGTCTTTATGTTGATATTAGAACAACAAATCAGTATATTCTCCTTCTAATAACAATTATGCTGGCAGTAGCTGTTTTTGCTCTACTTTATGCTGGTATAATATACTCAATCAACAAGAAAGTTAACATAAAATCGGGTGTGGCAATAGGTACATCAACCATACTATTAACCTTCTTTCTTCTTTCTCAAGCTTCATTTCAATCATACTTTTTTGAAGCGTTCACATCGAGCTCCTATTCATTATTACTAGTCTTTTTGACAGATATGTTTTATTATCTTTTAGTATCATTTGTTACAATTATAACATATCACCTAAGCCGTCGAATTGAATTGTCTATACTAATTCTATTTATCGGATATACATTTGGTTATGGTGCCCCTTCAAACGTTATCCTACAAATAATTGCTTTAAAATGGGGTTTTCCAAATTCCTCAGATGGCATCACTACAACTGCAGACATTTTAGCTGATACAGTTAAGGGAATCCAATACGCAGGTATATTCGGTATTTTCTTGTATCCTTTTATTTTCTACAAAGATACAAGTGAGTTTTTCAAACAATTTTGGTCTACTCTAAAGAAACAAGGGGTTGCATTACTTATTTTTACAATAGTAATTTTCATTATAGAGTTAGTGATTCAATTTCTGTTTAGTTTTTTAGGTATTTTCATTTCTCTTATTGTTTTCATCGGTCTTGTTTTTCTAGTTAACATGTTTGTCTCAGCAAAATATGGAAAGCAAAGTTATACTGGTTTAATGAAACAAATGACTTTGAAAACTCTTCAGATGAGCGATCCAATCATCCCGAATCTAAAACATCAAACAAAGTTTTTAGAGCGTAAAACAAAGAGACGAGATTTGACTACAATAATCTTAGGAACTACAATCCCTGTTGCTATATATTTTCTAGTAATATATATTACAACCGCAATTACAGCTACAACACAACTAGGTACATCAATATTCTTACTCACTGCTGTACCAATTTCAATTGCTGTAATGTCATTTACTACAATATTTTATTTCTCAAGAGATCCTCTAATCAAAGGATATTTTAGTTATCCTATCAAATTTCTACTCCTCTTAGGAAGTATTATTTATTTCTTTTATGTTTTTGATGCCTTGGTTTACAATTCCTTAGGATTTTATCCTTTAATCGCAATTGCATATATCCCTTTTATTATACTGACTATTGTTAGAAAAGATAAAATTGGAACTTTGATTCTTACAACTGCGGGAGAAAATAAACAGAAAGCTTTAAAGAAATTGTTACTTAGAAAAGAGGTAAATTTTGACATCTTAGAAGAGACTTATTATAAATCACCAACTATTTTCAAAAATTGGCTAGCTTTATTGTTAACAAAGAGAGGTAAGAATGAGAATACATTAAAAAATCTTGAGATTTCTTTAACAAGTAGTTTTCCTTTAGAGAGAGCTACAGCGTCTTTGTGTTTCCTTTATCTGAATGAAGAAAATATTCTAGAGAGAATTATCATTCTCCTGGAAAATGATATAGATCCAAGAGTTAGGAGTGCGATAGCATACGGTTTAAGGTATACTGAAGATATCCACGAAGAATTATACAAAAGAGTAATCGATTCTCAGCACTATGAGGACGATGCTCAAGTACTACAAACACTGAAAGAGACAATATCAATACTAGATCAAGCTCTTTCCTCAAAGTTAGAGGAGGAGGAAGAAGAAATAAGTCTGGAAGAAATTTAACAGAGATTTTCACAGACATGGATTCTTTTTTTTTAATATTGCAATCTTTCCCATGTTTCAGAGAAGTTCTTATAAATCAATGAGGAACTATTATGGTATGAAGATTAGATTTGTAACAGATAGTGGTTCTGATATCGATTTTGACTACGCTGAAAAAATTGGTGTCAAGGTTGTTCCTCTAAGTGTAACATTCAGCGATGCTGATGATGTTGATTATTTTGAAGATAAGAATTTTGATGTAAAAGCTTATTACAACAAATATGAAACCGATGACGAATTCTCTGCAAAAACTGCACAACCTAATCCAGGTGCATTCTTTAATGCTTATCAAGAGTTAGTCGATAAAGGAGCTAAGGAAATCATTGTTATTACTCTGAGTTCAGGTTTAAGTGCAACAATTAACAGCGCTCGCTTGGGTGTTAATATGCTCAAAAAGAAAAATGATTCAATAAAAATCCATCTTGTTGACGCACTTAATGCTTCCTACTCTGAAGTTTTCTTAGTAGAGGAAGGAATCAGATTGAGAGATGAGGGAAAATCTGGAGACGAGATCGCTAACCTATTGAGAGACCATACAAAGAATATTAAGACCTACATACTCTTACCATCTTTGAAATATTTGCGTAAAAGTGGAAGAATTTCTGTTACCAAATACATTCTTGGCAGACTATTGAAGAAAAGACCAATAACTGTTGTTAATAGTGAAGGTAAAAATGAAGTAGCTACCACAGTAACAGAGACAGATGAGGGAATTCACAAGATTATTGAATTAACTACAGAAAATTTCAGTAGATTCCCAAAACAAGTTACTATTATTCATGGTAATAATCTTGAGAGAGCCAGTCTTATGGAAAAAGCAGTTAAAAAATATATTAAAAGCGCAAAAATAAACATAAAGTGTACAGGAGTCACTATTTCTGCACACACTGGACCAGATGTAGTTGCATTAATTTCTGAATTCTAAAAACTATTTTAGAATTATCCGAGCATCTACAGGAAAGATTCCATCTTCATTAGCTATAATTGGATTGATATCCATTTCAGCTATGAAGTCTCTATTTTCCCAAGCTAATAGAGAAAGTTTGACTATTAAATCAGATAAGTGATCCTTGTTAACCTTTGGTTGTCCTCTAAAACCTTCAAGTAGAATTTTTGCTTTAATCTCTTCGATTGCATCTAGAGCTTGTTCTTTTGTAACAGGACACATTCTAAAAACAACATCTTTTATTGCTTCTACAAGCACTCCCCCTACACCAAAGAGAATCACAGGACCAAATGTTGAGTCAGTGCTTGTACCGATAATCAATTCAAGTCCTTTCTTGACCATTTTTTCAACAAGAACACCAGCAATTTCAACATTGTCAAACCTTCTCATGAAATCACTATACGTTTCTTTAACTTCTTGTTCATTTGCTAAGTCTATTACAACTGCACCAGAATCAGTTTTATGCATGACGTCTTTGGACATAAGTTTTAGGACAACTGGATAACCAAATTCTCTTGCAGATTCAATAGCTTCTGTTTCATTCAAAGCTAATTTTGATGGAGGGATAAGAATGTTCATATTTTGTAAAACTTGTTTAGCTTCATGCTCTAATAGCCAACTTCTATTTTCTTGTTTCATTTTTTCAAATAACTCTCTATTATTCATTATTTATCCTCCACGTGAATTGATTCTGGATCTACTCCATGTTTTCGAAGATATTTCGTATAATCAGTTAGCATCCCTAGTGCCCTAACTGCCCGTGCAGGACTAGGGAAGACAGGAATATCTTCAGCAAGTAATTTGCTTGTAGCTATAGCTCCTTCTTCACCCCCTATCAAGGCTGTTA
>BPTK01000018.1 GCA_023705905.1 Candidatus Heimdallarchaeota archaeon | reverse complement strand
TTATACCAGCTTCTCGTAAAGTTGGAAATAAATCACTGTCTTTAGTATCGATAATGATTGTGTCAACAGAATCTTTTACAAGATCAGTAATATTGGGAAGATTTGCTTCAAAATTGGTTTTTTCCAATATTGTTCTTTCAAATTTATTAATTTCATTCCCAAGCCAGAAGGGAGGTAGAAAAGCTATTTTTTCTGAAGTTCTTTCAAGAATGTCTCTGAAACTCTCTGATTGAAACATAACATAGAAAGAGATTATATCAGTAGGTACTATAATAACAGCCGAAGCATTAACTATTTTTCTTAAAGCTTCATTACAAATTTTCATTTTATCTGTTTCTTCAAGGTCAATGATACCTGTTATATCTAGCAATGTTTGCTCAAGTGTTTTAATATTATTCTTCGAATTGTCCTTTCTTTGTTCAAGTTCAGTTGAAATTAGAAACTGCCTTGCTGGAATTTCCACATCACCTTCTTTAACATGGATAATTCTTGTTTCGGAAAACAAAGGTAGTATAAACTCGTCTTCAAAAATAGCTGTACATATTTTTTTCCAAGCATCAACATATTTGATATCTTTTGTTTTTGTTGATGTTGTAAATTTGGATATTAAATAGTTTAAAGTTGATAAATGGAGAGGATTGTAGAAATCGAAAAATTGTCCTAAGGTTTCAAAAACGGCTAATGAATCCATGCTTTTTTGTGCTTTAATTTCTATTGTGTTAGAAAACTCTAAACTATAATTTAGAATTTTGGAGGGGTCAGCATGATGAATCTGGAAATCACTGGAATTATTGGCGATAATAGTAAAAGCAATATCTTCCTTATGAAGAATCTCCCTGACGAAGGGACTTACTCTATACCCAGCAAGTATTATTGCTATTTCCTGTTCTGTTGACATTATTTGAACCCCAAGTGTGGTGTTAAAACGCTGTTCGAATTTCGAATTATACAATTTGATTAATGTTGTAATCCATTCATAAATATTGTTATGAATTACAGAGCTATTTTCTTTTGTAAATGGCAATTAGAGGGCCAAATACACGAATATTATTGCTCTGTATATAAGCATTACAAGCCTAAGGAAATGTGAAATCTCTTAAATGTTCTTAAATCATGGGAATTTCATTCTAATACGAAATTTCACGAAAGTATCAAGTGAAGTGTTGACTAACTATTTTCTTCTTTGCATCTTGTATTTTCTCAATGAGAGCATTATTTTCTTCAGAAGTGAATATGTTCCAATGATAAAACATTAGCTGCTCAATCCAGGAATAGAACCTCTCTGCAAGTGCAAATTCACTTTTTTGAAGCAATAAATCAATCTTATCTAGAAGAATTTGCACTAAAAAGATAGGATTAATAATCCATTCAAAATTTTCAAGTAAATTATCAATAAGCATGTTTCTTGAATACTTCATAGATTTAAGATCACTTTCATCTAGATTAGGAAGAAGATCATACAAGAAAGTATTTGCTGTAACGAAAAGATAATTCCATGTGTGTTTTGGTAAATCAAAAAACTCCTTTCTCTCAATTAAACCTCCAATTAACCATTGCAATATACTAAAAGCAGAATCTGGATGGTTTTCCCTAATAAGACGTTTAACTAAGTTTAGATATATTAAGAACCCTGTGTCCTTAGTTTCCTTCTTCTCACAAATTTCAAGTAGTTTGGATAAATCAGGGACTTTAGAAACAAAATATAAGAATAGTTCTAGAGTTTTTTTCCAATCTTTAGAGGAACAAAGTTCACAAAGTAAATCGAAGGAATTAGAAAGAGTGGTTTCTAAAGATAAATCTTCTTTACTGAATAATTGTAAAAGAATTTTAGATATTACTTCATATTTTTTATTTTTGTACTTTTTAACAAGAGATAGAAAGTCTTCTAGAAATGCTTGATAATCTGGAAATTTGCTTGTTAACTGTAAAAACAACCTATAGTATCTACTCTCGAGAATTTTCTCTTCATCTTGAAGTTTATCTGCAAGAAGTATAAGTTCATCAGCTAGTTTACCTTTTCGTTCAAAAGATTCATCCAATAGATTAAGATACATTCCTCTTTGCTGGAGCCAAGCATATTGATAGTAAAAATCCTTCCAGTATCTAGTATCCCCTTTCTGTAGGAATAAATTCATAGTATCCTTAAACATATCACTTAGGGTTTCATTTGTTAAAACCAATCCGGATGCTCTACTCAATAGAACGGATAAGGGTTCTAATTGAGTAGGTTCTCGTAATGAAAAATCAAACAAAGTAATTGGGTCGCTTTGGAAAATTTGTAGAAAATTAAGGTCTCCTAAGAATGGATATTTGTGCTTGAAGCTTAAAGCACAACTTAGAATTTTCTCTTGGAGATCTTTGAAACCTCCATCGTTGGATGAAAAACGAAGAAGATCAAGCTGCGGATGCTTTTTCGGAAAGATAATTTCAGCAACTAAGGCAGGGCAGTTTATCGCTCTTTGGATTTCTAGAAGAATGTTTTCCGTTTCTTCCACGCACGTGATATTTTCTCCCTTTTCTGATGAAAGTATACCAATTACTGAATAAAATGGGGAAACAGTAGAATGTAAGGTGTGTGATACGTTCCCATCTATTTGGAAATCTTCTCTAAACAGAATATCAATTATTTTATCAGCTAAATTTAATCGTAATACAAAATACTCTCTTTCTTCTTCTTCAGATAACCCATTTATCCTTAATGTCTTCTCTTTTGTTATCCTATTTGATTTTGTTTTTTCCAGAATTCTAAGGAAATGAGAGTAAGAAGTAGAAGCATAGCTATTAATTGGTGAGTAAAATGTCTGAAGGAAATAATTTGTTTCGACATCGTCCTCATTAATATTTACGCTCTCAATGACTAGAGGGTCATATAGAGGGTCAAAAGACATAAAATAGAATATTAAGCTTGTATATTCTACTTTCTTCAAACTTATTTTGTTATCCAATTTATCATATTTCTTGTCTTTTATGAACACTTTTCCTTTATCTATTATTTCCACTGCTTTTTTAGAATCATTTATTTTGTAAAAAGCATCTGCAAGTTTCAAACATGAATATAGGAATTTTTCCTCGTCCATCCATCTAACAGATTGTAAAAACATATCAGTAAATTCATAAAGAATTTCAGGTTGAACCATAAGCAATGATTTAGCAAACAGCGTATCAATATTAGGAATAAGAGTTTGAAACAGATGAGGGGATGTAGCGAGATTTGCTAGTACTTGTTCTATTTCTTTTTTAATCTCTTCAATTTTTTCTTTAGGTAGAGGCAGATCTAAAGAAGATACTACAGTAAGAAGATAAACTATTACAATAAACATTGAATGCATATCTTCTGTTTCTTTAAGATATCCGAACCATTTGTATGTTGCATCAAATCCTTTGATATAATCATCAGATTCCCAGTAACATCTCGATTTCAATTCATAGATAACATTAGAATTTTCAAGATCTACAGGTTCATATTTTTCGATTTTGGATATTTGTTTAAGAACCCTCTTGAAATCTCTCTTATGAAAGAATTCGTATGCAAGCTGAACCCTAACACCAACAATAATTTCATTGTATTTCAATTTCTTAGCAAGTGACAAAGCTTTTGATAGAAAATCTATTGATTCCTTATGCAAACTTGAAACTACTTGGGCTTTCAG
>BPTK01000017.1 GCA_023705905.1 Candidatus Heimdallarchaeota archaeon | reverse complement strand
TCAAATTTCCCATCTTTCAGTAGATTCTGACCTTTAATTGCAAAATCACTTACAAGTTTCTCTTTATTGGCATCATACAAGACACCGAATTTTTCAGCAAATTTAGATAAATCTTCCTCACTGTACGTGGTTCTCTTTTTCTTTCCACTTTTCTTGTCAATTTTTGTTGGTGAGGACATAATCTAAAACCATGGGAGAGTATAAAACTAGCCCCTAATTTTACTATATCAAAGTATTGCTTAGACAAAAAGTTCACTTAAACTAGTTTAATAAAGTTCATTAATACCTTTAAAAACTGTTGTTTCAGTGAAAAGCATTGAGTGATTCAAAGTGGTTAAATCTTCAAGAGACAATAATAAAATACCCAGAGGTCTCAATATATGAAAACTTTCTAGATTCAACAGCAGGAGATCTTGATAAGGTAATAATAGAACAAGGGAAGGAATCATATACTCCTAGAAAAATAATCGAATATTCCAATAAACTCGCAGACAATTTCTTGTCAAAGAATATTCAAGCTCAAGATACCATATCTGTTCTTCTCCCAAATACAATATGGTTTGTAGTATCAGTTTTTGCTGCTTTTCAAGTAGGAGCTAAGGTAACACTCATTAATCCTAGATTATCCCAGAAAGAAATCGAGTTTCAAATAATTGATTCAGAAACAAAAATTCTGATTACAAATGAATCATTTTGCGATTTAATTTCAAATATCCCAGAGCATTACAAAATGCTTTCATGTATTTTAACACCTGATTCAAACTGCAAAATTGATTCTTCAAATGATGGCAAGATAGTGATGATGGAAGATGTTTTCAAGCAGGATGGGAGCTATACAGGGATTATAAGCAACTCTGAAGACATAGCATTTCTGCTTTACAGTGGAGGAACTAGTGGTTTAGCAAAAGGTGTGATGCTCACCCATTTTAATATGATAGCAAATGCTTACCAATTCAATCACTGGGCAGCTGATATTCCCAAAGAAAATTCAAAAGCCGTTTTATCTTCTCTCCCCCTTTGTCATAGTTTTGGCCTTCAATGCGGTTTCTTCGCCCCTTTATTCAGAGGAGAAAAGATCATCATACTACCAAAATTTCACCCAGTAGATGTATTGAAGATAATAGAAGAAAAAGGAGCTTCATCTTTTTATGGTGTTCCAACGATGTATATAGCTATCTTAAGACAAAAAATTGAGAATTTCGACCTATCATCTCTCAAAGTATGCGTATCTGGAGGATCAGCTTTACCAAAAGAGATTCATCATTCATTCGAAGAAAAAACGGGTATTTCAATAGTTGAGGGATACGGCTTAACTGAATGCAGTCCTGTTACTCACATCAATCCTTATGGAAAAACAAAGGTTAATTCCATTGGAGTACCACTTGTAGATACTCAGGTAAGAATCATTGATTCTCAGTCAATAGATGAGTTAGAAACAGGAGAGGTTGGGGAATTAACTATCAAAGGTCCTCAGGTAATGAAAGGGTACTGGGGAAAAGGTCTTGAATCTGTCAATGTTTTCACACCTGATCAATGGTTAAGAACTGGTGATCTTGGTAAGGCAGATGATGAAAATTATTACTTTTTAGTAGATAGACTGAAAGATATTATTAATTCCGGAGGACTCAAAATATATCCTAGAGAAGTCGAGGAAGTGCTCTTCATGCATCCTGCTATTTCTATGGCTGCGGTAATTCCAATTCCCGACGAGTATTTTGGAGAAGTTCCAAAAGCTTTCATTGTAACAAAAGAAGGGCAAGATCTTACTGCAGAAGAAGTGCAAGATTTTTGCAATGAACAGCTATCGAAATATAAGGTCCCCAAATATTATGAAATCATAGATGAACTTCCCTTAAGCGCTGCTGGTAAAATTTTAAAGAGAGAATTAATAGACAGATCTCCATCAGAGGAGTAATTCATTTATCCTCTTTTCTCTTAATTCAGAACCCTTTTTGTGGGCAAATTATCGAGATTTTAGATTTCTACGAAACTTTTAATATGATAAATTAAGAGATAGATATAAGGTGGATTTATGGGGATAGTAGACGACGAAAGCATGAAAGTATTTCAAATTGAACTAATAGAAAGTTTAATTGATAATCAGTTATTTGAGGAAGCTCTGCCTTTTCTAGAAAGAATGATGAAAAAGTACAATGATCCACATTTCGTTTATTTGAGAGGCAAAGTTTACTACCTAACAGGAAAATTCAAGCAAACAATTGAGGAGCTTACTTCAGTTATAGCAATGGATTCTGATTATTGGAGAGCTTATGAGCTACTGGGAGAAACCTATAGATCGACAAATAGTACAGAATTAGCTGAAACTTACTATTTTAAAGCAACTTCTCTAAATCCTCAAGCAATACAATCATGGCTTGGACGAGGAAAAGTGGCTATGCTACGAGGGGAGTCTCAAATTGCAGTTTTATGTTTTGAAACATATTTGAGAATCAAGAAAAAAGATTCTGATGTATGGAAATTACTTGCACAGAACTATAAAAAATTAGATAATCATACTACTGCAATTGACGCATATAACGAAGCAATTGTTCTTAATCCAACAAACCAACTACTTTATGAAGAATTAGGAGATTTATACCAATTAATCGGGAGAGAAGATTTAGCACAACAGAAATATTTGCAGGGTTTACAGGTTGAGGAAATAACCCGACCAATAAAGAAGGAATTATATTATAAACTTGCTAGATTGTATATAAGTAAAGGAGACAACCAAAAAGCTTTCACTCTGTGCAATGAACTTCTTGTTCTATTGAAAAATGATCCTGAAGCTACTTTCTTATCTGGTAAAGCATTAATAAGACTTGGACAGAGATACGAAGGGATAACAAGAATTAAACGATCAATAGAGAAAGACCCTCAAGACGAGTATAAGGAATTTCTAAAAGATGTAGATAGAGAACTCTTCAGCCCTAGATGAACATTAAGACGATTCAATCAGCAAAGATAAGATTGATAATTACACACTAAAATACCATACTGTTTAAGATGAAAGATGACATTCAATATTTTCTTGAGATAGCAAAAAAGAATCTATCAAAATATTGTTTCATGGTATGGGACTATTTTTACACCCCTAACATTTTTCAGGTCGAAGTTATTGGTTCAACTCTGAGATGTACCTACGGTCAACACAATCTAATTCATGGAAAAATCAATCCGGATATTTTTTCGAAAATAGACGATAGAGGTGAGGTTGTAATTTCTGCTGATTTAGAGTGGATTCCTTCAATCGTAGAGTATTTCACCGATCTAAAACTATTGGACCCCTCCGGGAAAGGAAAAACCTTCAACTCATTTCTCTGTATGGAATTATCAAAAAAGGACTTTCAAGATGAGGAAGAATATCTATCACGAAAACTCAATCAAGATGATCAGAAATTGGTTTCTATGAATCGTAAAATTCATATCAATAGCGGTTTAGGGGGGGTAGGCATTATTGAAAATGGTTCACTTGTTGCCTGTGCCTTTGCTCCACATATAGTAATGAATGAAAGCTTTTCATTTGCAATTGTAAGAGATGTCTGGACGCGGCTTTCTCATAGAGGAAAAGGATTAGGTCATGATACAAGTTCAAAAATCTGTAAAATAGCTTTTGAAGAAGGAGTCGAAAAAATATTTCTCTGGGTAGAGGAAAATAATAAGGTCGCAGTTCACATTTATGAAAAAATCGGATTTAAAACATCAACTAAAGCCTATTCAGTTAAGGGTAAAAAGAAGAAATTAGATGCCGATAAATGATCTGAATTGTTTCTCAATTTGCTTAACATCCACTTTCATATTAACATCTGAAACAATAATGATAGGGGTTTGAACATTTTTTCTTAATTCAAGTATCTGATCCTCAATACTAAATATACAAGATGCAGAAAGAATTACTACATTATAATCTTGTTCAAGCACTTCTTTCAACATATCCATAACTTCGGCTGAATCTTGTACTTCTTTTCCTGGAACACCAATTAAATTGAAACCCCTCACAGTTTCTCTTGCTCCGATAACAAATGCTTTTTTGGTAGCATCAGGGTTTTCCATACCTAAAATACTCGAAATTACGTTTAAAAGTTTAGGTTTTACGCTATATTGTTGAACAGTAAAACACTTAATATTCAAATCTGATTTAGATATATGTCTGTTAGTAAGGAAGATGATGCTCGTATTGTTTCAATTAATGGGTCAATAGTCCAAGTTAAGGGTCTTTCTTCTTACAGAATGGGTGAGATTACTTATGTGGGAGAGGAACGATTAATAGGCGAAGTAATAGTCATAGATCGAGATATTGCTACAATTCAAGTTTACGAACCTGTTGAAGGATTAAGAATAAACGACCCAATCTATCCTACAGGCAAATCATTAACAGCTGAACTAGGTCCTGGGTTGCTTTCAAATATTTTTGATGGCATTCAACGCCCCTTAGATAGGATTAAACAGATTTCTGAATCCGATTTCATAAAAAAAGGGGTTAGGACAAATGCACTGGATAGACAGAAAAAATGGCAGTTTAAACCTAATAAAGAAATAGAAAAGGGAGATATTATTCATGGAGGAGATATTCTTGGAGAAGTTAAAGAAACGGAGACAATAGTCAGTAAAATCTTAGCTCCTCCAGCGTTCTCTGGAGAGTTATTTGAACTTCAAGAGAAAGGAGATTATACTGTTACAGAACCAATTCTTCTGGCCAAGAACAATAGTGGGGAGAAAAAGGAATTAAGTTTAATGCAAGAATGGCCTGTAAGAATCGCAAGGCCATTTTCAACTAAATTACCAGTATCTGAACCTCTCATCACAGGTCAAAGAATCATCGATATGTTCTTCCCAGTAGCTAAAGGTGGAACAGCTGCTATTCCAGGAGGATTTGGAACAGGAAAAACAATTTTAATGCATCAGAAGTCAAAGTGGAGTAATGCCAACGTTGTGATCTATATAGGCTGTGGAGAGAGAGGAAACGAAATGACAAACGTATTAAGGGAGTTTCCAAAACTAATTGATCCCTATACTGATAATCCATTAATGGCAAGAACAATTCTTGTAGCTAATGTGTCCAATATGCCAGTAGCTGCTAGAGAAGCATCCATCTATATGGGTATAACAATGGCCGAATATTATCGTGATCAAGGCTATGCTGTTCTATTAACAGCTGATAGTACAAGCAGATGGGCTGAAGCTTTAAGGGAGATTTCTGGACAGCTTGCTGAGTTACCAGTAGAGGAAGGTTTTCCAGCTTATTTAGGTACAAGATTAGCGAATTTCTATGAAAGAGCTGGTAAGGTTATACCTATTGGTTCTCCATATCGTGAAGGTTCAATCAATATTACTGCAGCTGTATCACCACCAGGTGGAGATTTTAGTGAACCAGTAACAGCTAATACAAAGAGATTCGTTAAAACGTTTTGGGGATTAGATCCAACTCTAGCTAACAGAAAACATTTTCCTTCAATTAACTGGTTAAATAGTTATTCTGGATATGTATCAGAGATAGAAGAGTGGGCACTTGAATCTGGTTTAGAAGATTGGGGTCGATATCGTCAAGAAATGATGAAGTTACTTATGAAGGATGAAGAGTTACAACATATTGTCGAGTTGATAGGATCAAAAGCACTTCCTTCAAATGAGCAACTTATACTTCTTATAGCAGATATAATTAAAAGCGGATTTTTACAACAAAATGCTTTTCATCCAGTTGATACTTTTTGCCCAATGGATAAACAGATGAAAATGATGAAGTTAATGCTTCTCTTCTATCGAAGAGCTGACATTCTTGTCAACAATGGGTGTCCAATTTCGCTAATTACCTCATTGAAATCTGTTCAAATTCTTAAGAGAATGAAGGAAGATGTAGGTAATGAGGATCTCATTCAAATGAATAAAATTGAAGATTATATACATTCTGAGATGGAAGAGCTTGGTTCCAGATATGGACACGGGATTTGATTATTATGGCAAGAATAACTGTTAAAGGAGTATCAGAAATTCGAGGACCACTGATTGTTGTCGATGGTGTATCTGGAATACAAATGGGAGAATATCTTGAAGTTAAAATTCATGACAATCAAATTCGCAAAGGAAGAGTCCTAGCTATTGAGGAGGAGAGAGTTATAATTCTATTGTACCAAGGAACTTATGAAATAGACAAAGAGGACATTGAAACACAATTCTTTGGAAGAACTATGCAACTTTTTGTTTCAGAGAGCATGGTAGGAAGAACATTTAATTCTCTCGGTGAACCTCTTGATGGACTTCCAGCTGTTTATTCTGACCAATTTCTAGATGTTAATGGTGCACCAATCAACCCAACCTCAAGAATTTATCCTAGAAATTATATTGAAACCGGAATATCTGCAATTGATCTAATGAATACTATAGTTCGAGGACAAAAACTCCCTGTATTTACAGGTGCAGGTTTACCAAACAACAGAGTTATTGGACAGATAGTTAGACAGGCGAGAATAGTTGAAGAAGATAAGACGGAAAATTTTGCAATTGTTTTTGGAGCAATGGGGTTAACCATGGATGACTATATCTATTTCCAACGTCTATTCAAAGAAACAGGAACCCTAGATAATGTTGTAATGTTTGCTAATT
>BPTK01000016.1 GCA_023705905.1 Candidatus Heimdallarchaeota archaeon | reverse complement strand
TTGCTAATTTAGCTAGTGATTCAGCTGCAGAACGACTACTTACACCTAGAGTTGCTTTAACTATATCAGAATATTTAGCTTTTGAGAAAGATTATCACGTATTGACAATTTTATCGGATATAACCAATTATTGTCAAGCACTAAGAGAAGTTTCAGTTGCTTTAGAAACTGTACCTGCAAGAAAAGGTTTTCCTGGATACATGTATAGCGATTTAGCATCACTTTACGAACGTTCAGGAATAATAGAGAGTTCAAATGGAAGCATAACCCTTCTGGCTAATTTAACAATGCCAAATGATGATATCACCCACCCAATTCCAGATTTAACTGGCTACATAACAGAAGGTCAAATAATTCTTGACAGATCACTTCATACCAGCGGGATTTATCCCCCTATAGATGTTCTTGGTTCACTTTCTAGACTTATGAAGGATGGAATTGGTGAGGGACTTACAAGAAAAGACCATCCAGAGCTCAGTAATCAGCTATATGCATCATATGCTGAAGGATTAGATAAAAGAAAACTAGCTGAGATTATCGGAAAGAAAGAATTAAATCGTATTGATCAAATATATTTGGAATTTGCTGAGAAATTCGAAGAATTATTTATCAACCAAGGTGACGACCACAGAACGATGCAAGAGTCGTTAGAGTTAGGATGGTCGCTTTTGTCCCTACTTCCAGTATCAGAACTCACAAAGATTTCATCAGAGGAAATTGAGAAACATCTATTCAATCGGGTTGAAAAAGACAAATGAGAGAAGCAATTACCGTTTCACCAACAAAAGATAATTTACTCAAATATAAGAGGAAATTACAGTTGGTTGAACGAGCATATGATCTTTTACGAGAAAAGTATGAAGCTCTCTTGATGAAATTGCATATAATTACTGCAGAAGTAGCTACTTTAAGAGCTAATATGGAGAAAAGCCTTAGCGAAGCTTACATTGAATATATCAAAGCGGAATCGGAGCTTGGAAGAGAAATGATAAACGTTTTTAGTGAAACAATTCCTAAAGAAGTTGAAATTCATTCTACACACGCAGAGTATATGGGAGTTGATTATGTGAATTTAGAAGTTGAAAAGCTTCCAGATACTTCTTACGGGTTTTTTGGAATATCTAGTCTTTTGTGGGTAACAGCTGAAAGGTTTAGGGAAACATTTCATCTGATTATTCAACTTGCAGAAATCGAGAGTTTAGCCATAAGAATCATGAGCAATTTGCAATCAATCCAACTAAATCTGAATGCTTTAGATAAAGTGTATAGAGTGAGATTCCGCAGCATAATCAAATTTATAGAAGATGCTCTTGAATCATATGAATTAGAAAACATTTACACTATTAAGAAATTAAAAAGTAAAATAGATGAACAAAAATTAAGAAAAAGAGGTGTTAGCAATTAAAAAAGCACTAGTAGCTATAAGTGATTTTGAAAGTGGAGTAAAATTGATAAAACAACTTATCGACTTTTTTGATGATTGGGTTACTGAGATATATCTCATAAATGTGATAGACATAGAAACGGTACAATACCTTTCAGATTTCCGAGGAGAAACTATAGAAGATGTGGAAAATAAACTTAAAATCGAAAGAGAGAATATACTGCAAAAGCTCGGTAACACTTATACTGATTCTCATCTATATATCACATATAGCATTGAGACAGGTATTGTATCAGAAGTAATAATTGAAGAATCTTTGAAAGAAGGAGTAGATTTTATTACAATGGGTACGAAAAGAGAAAGAATAGCGAAGAGATTATTAAAAAATCATATTAGATATGTTATTGAATTAGCATCTATTCCAGTACTCCTCTATCCAGTATGAAGTGATAAAAATGGTAGATAAACAAAAACAAAAGGAAGAACCTTCCTCTTCAAACTTAGATAATCTACTGAAGAAAATTATTTCCGAAGCAGAAAATGAAGCTGCAAAATTGCGTGAAGAAACTCGAAAAAAACTTGCAAAATTTGAGAAAGATACAAAGAAGCTTGTTTCAGATATGAAAGAAACTGAACTAGAGAAAGAATTACCACATTTAGAATATATCAGAAGGAGAACAGAAGCTGAATATCAGCAGAAAGCAAAAAGGACAAGAATTCAATCCAAAGAAAAATTGATTGATGAAGTTTTTGAGATAGTTGAAAAAGACATGTCGGGTTTCAGAAAAAAAACTGAATATATTAATTACCTTGAAAGCAAGTTAAAATCAACTCAAAGGGCATTTAGATCTAAAGAGATGAAACTTTTAATAGACAAAAGAGATGAAAGTGTAATCAAAAAAATTATTTCAAAATTAGAAAAAGAAAAGAAGATGAACTTTGTTATAGAAGTAACAGAGTTAAAAACCTCTGGAGGTTTTATTCTTACAGACAAAGAAGAACGAGTTAGAATAGACTATACAATAGAATACCTATTAGAGGAAAGCAGAGATGCAATAAGAACAAAAATAAACGAGTATCTGTTCGACTAGGTGATAATATGGGCTTATTTCCACAAACTATGCTGAAGGCAACAATTATAGTTCCAATAGAAGATTTTCCTAAATTGATAATTCAGCTAGCGGAAACAGAAAAATTCATGCCGAAAGAAACTACAATAGATGAGGAATTGGAAGACTATTTTCCAACAACCAAACTTGATACAATTAGACAAATTGAGAGCTCATTTGAAGATTTGTTGAAATTGCTTCCTGAACCAAAGGAGAAACTAGCTCAAAAAATAGCTCGGGCTTATCGAAAAATTCCACCGATTGAACCGTTATTTACTAATTGGGAAAACATAGAGGAAATTGAGAAACAGATTATTGAAGATATAGAAGAAACAAAGAATGAAATACATGAACTAACAACAAGAAAAGATACAATTCAAGGTGAACTTGAAACAAAAAGCTTAGTTTCCAAAGGTTTCAGATTACTTGAGGAAGAATTTCCATATCAAGTTAATGAAACAGAAAGAGTAGTGGTTGGGATATTGACTACTTCTAAAGCTGCTGATGCTGAGGAATTCATTAGTGATATCTCAAAGACAGAAATTATTCCTCTAATACAAAACAAATTTTTGATTTTTGCCCAAGGTAAAAAAGGTGAGATAACTAGACTTCTCAAAACTTTATCTACAGTTCGATGGATAGAACACGAAAACACAAATCCTATACATTTTAGTAAACTGGAAATCGAGGAAGAACTAGAAAAAGGAGCTAAAGACTTAGAGAAGGAAATTAAGGGGATTGAGGAAGATTCAAAGCAATATACTATTCAAAATAAGGAAAAAATAATGGCTTTGAGATTATCAATTGAAAGTTATAAACAATTACTTCGTATTTATGTTACTTCAAAGAAAACAATAAGAACAGTAATTTTCCAAGGGTGGATTGCTCAAAAGGATCAAAAGTATATTAGAGAGTTTATTTCAGATTTCTCTGAAACAGTCTTTGAAACCGAAGAACCTGAAGAAGAGTCACGGAGTGTTCCAATAAAACTAGCCAAAAACCCTATTATGAGAGCTTTTCAATCCATTATCGCTCTTTATGGTTTACCTTCATCAAAAGAGGTAGATCCAACAATATTCTTTATTTTTACTTTTAGTATATTTTACGGAATAATGTTTGGAGATGCAGGACATGGTTTAATTTTCATGTTAATAGGCATTTTGGGGATACTAGCTAAGGGGCTAAAGAGAAATATTCGTACTATGTTTATTCTAGTTTTTTCTGTAGGGTTAACTTCCTTTATTTGGGGCGCTTTTATCTTTGGTGAATTTTTTGGATATGGAATTTCTCATGATATCTTTCATTGGGAAAATCCTCTATTATTTGGTTATCACTATCCCGCTTTAAGTCCCGTTGATAATCTAATTGAAATTTTCAATCTTGTACTTATTATTGGTGCTATACAATTGACACTGGGATTGACTCTTCGATTAATTAATCAAATCAGACATAAAGAGATTGAGGAGATAATAAAAGAAACAGGAGCTCAAGTTTTTCTATATGCGGGCATCCTCTACTTCTTAAGTTCTCTTAATATTATTAATTTTGGTGTAGAAATTCCTGCAATTGTGGGATTAATTGCATTGATTTTGGGTGTAGCTTTAGCACTTTTTGGTCAAGGTATTGCTGCATTAATTGTAAAAAGTGAGAGGAAAAACTTTTTCAAAAAATTCTTTGGTGGAATTGGGATGGGTGTGATGAATTTACTAGAATCATTTAGTTCTTTCATAAGCAATACCATTTCTTATGGTAGAATGCTTGCGATGCTTGTTGCACATTTTGTGTTTCTTAGCGTTATCAATACATTGGCAGATCTTTCTGGTTTTATCGTGTGGCAAATATTAATTCTACTAATCGGAAATATCTTTGTGTTAATTCTAGAAGGACTTTTGGTTTTCGTTCAAACTTTAAGATTACATTTCTATGAATTTTTCAGCAAATTCTATGAGGGTAGCGGAATACAACATAAACCAATATTTATATTTAATAAAACAATGGATTTGAGTAAGGATGGTAAATAGTATACTATTAGGAATTATTGCAATTGCTGGTACAATGCTCACAATTATTGGAGCTGGCATACCTTTAGCTAAAGGGATTCAAGCCGCAGCTGCTGCTGTAGCCGAGAAGCAACGACTAAATATTTTCATTTTAATATATCTAGCACTTGCAGAAGCTTTAGCTATTTACGGTTTGTTAGTTGCATTTATCATGTATACAAAGATAAGTGATGCAATTACCGGAGTAGCGGAATTCACAGAAACACAAGGATATATTTTCCTTGGAGCTATGGCAATAATGATCATTTCTAATATTGGAGCTGCGATAACATTAACCAAAGGAGAACCTGCTGCAATTGGTTCATTAACAGCAAATTCTGAAGTTTTCACTCCAAATCTAATATATTTGGGATTAGGTGAAGCGTTAGCAATTTATGGTCTTTTAATAGCTTTCATTCTCCTTAATCTAGCTTAACGAGTGGTTTCATACCAAGTTTACAACTAATTCCCTCGTTTTCTCTACAGGGAACTTGTATTCTTTCAGATAAAGTAGTTTGTTTAAGTCTTGGATTTGACTTTCATACATTTTCAGATAACACATTATGCTAAGAATCCCAAAATCAGAATGAAAGGCTTTTCGTATAATGTCTAATTCATTTGCTTTTATCGCAATTTCGATATGTAAGAACATTTTATCCTCAAGATACATATCGATACCTTTGGCAATTTTATCTGAAGCGAAAGTTTTCAGAAGTTCCAAATCACTCTTTAAATCATTGCTTTCCATCATTTTGAGAATTTGTTTCCTGAACGGAAATTCTTCCTGTATAGGAACCAGTTGCAATGCCTCTTGAATATCTACTTCCACAAAATCAGCTTTTAGAATTACTAGTAAAAGATTAGTTAGCAATTCATTTTTGACAAAAATCATAGCACCTTTCCTTTGGCCCAGCTTCAATTTCTCAGCTATAGATATCATCTTCTTCAGATAAAATGCTTCTATTGCGAATTCTAACGGCCAAATATCATTGATTTTGGAATACATTTTCTCAGCAACTTCTATTTCTTTCCCGTATTCAGTTTCTTTAAGTAAATCAAGAAGTTCTGCTAAATCTTTCGCCAAAATCAGCTTTGAAATAAACGCTGTTCTTCCGAGCATCTCTTGTGGTCTCAAGTTAATTACGTCTTTCAAATCCACTTTTGCTCTTGAATAAAGGTACCTCATAATCCTTTGAATGTTCATTACTTCGAGTTTAGTTGCATATGCTTCAAGAAACTCTTTAGACCATTTTGGAGCGTATTTCAAGATAAAAACATACTGATCAAGCAAGCTAGCTGTCAGATATCTTTCAATTTGGTGCGATTGATATGTAGGGTGTTCTTTCAACTTTTCACCTATTTCAAAACTTAATAAATCCTGAGTGAATAATTCATAAGGTTTATTTATTAAATTTTCAAAGTCTTCTTGGGAAAGTAATTTAGCATACTGTCCTCGCACATAGCTAGTTAAGAAAGCTATATCAGGTGAAATATTTGCCATCAAAGGAACATGAACTAATAAAACAAATAAAGGTTGCTGAACAACGAGCAGAACAAATTGTTAAAGATGCTGAAACTGAATCAGCTTTAGTTATGGAAAAGGTTCAAAGCGAGAGAATCAGGAAACTAGAACAAGCAAAGACAGAAGCGAGAGAATTACTTAAGAAGAAAGTGGAAGAAGCTAAAGATACTTCGCAATATTCTGATCTAATAGAAAATGCCGAAAAAAATTCTAAGGAGCTTTTCGAAAAAGTAAAACACAAAATACCAAAAGTCGCAGAATTAGTATCTGATCATATCCTTGAAATTGGCAAATAATGCTGATTTCATTCATCTACTAACTCATAATCTTTCTCTAGTTCGGGGATAGATTCATCAAAATCAAATTCCTCAATATCATTATCTCTTTCTTTGTCTTCTTTGAGGTCTTCTAAATGATCTTTAACTAAATCAAACAATTCAGGAGCTTCTTCTGCGATAAATGGGGTGTCTAATTCGTTTTCATCAGAATATCCCCAAGTTACACCAAAACAAGGAATTTGGAGAATTTTAGCCACATAGACATCATTCGGCAAATCACCAATCATTACTCCACGTGAAATTGTTTCTGTATCATAATGGGTTGCTATCAATTCGACTTTATCTTCTCCTGCTAATAGAAAATCAAAAGGAATATCTTCACCAAAAAGATTCTGAAGAACTTTAGTAGCAACATCCTCGTCTTCCATTGTAGGATTTTGAGTAACTAGTATGAGTTCGATGTTTTTAAGTTTCTTAATTTTTTGGAGTGTTTCTTTTGCCTTAGGTATCAATTTCTTGATTTCCAAAAATTTCTCTATTTGCAATTCTCGAAGTTTTTTCCGTTTTAAAAAGAGTTTAATTGGGTTCACTGGATATTTAAAAAACATGTACATACTCATTCTCTTCTTAGAAGCATCCTTGTACATTTTCTTAATTTGCTCATTAGAAAATTTCTTTCCCAAAACTTCTTCAAAAACTTCTGCAGTTATACTAATTGTGTCTACAAGAGTACCACCAAAGTCAACAAAAATAGGAACTTTTTCTACCATAAATAACCAACATCATCATTGATAAGTAAATAAAGGAAAAAAGAGGAATTTATAACTTTTCACACTATCGTTTCTTTCTTCTAGTTTCTCTATATTTAGAACGTAATCCTAGCATAAGAGTTCGTATTGTGAACACAATTCCTGTAATGGCAGCAAAAATCCCAACCCAATTTGGAAATGCCAATCCGAAATACGTTATGCCTTGCGAAGCTGTAACTGCAAAGAATATACCTGCGATCCCAATAATTCCGAAGAATGCGGATAACATTCCTATCAGAGCCCAATAAGATGTTTCTCTTGGTATTTGGGTGATTACTGTACGACCAGTTGCTGCATCCATAGTTGCCTTATACTGTTTTTGGTTTACTTCAAATTCTAAGAAGTAAAATGGTATGTGAAGTAAGTATATTCCTTTAACTTCAGGTTTGTCTTTGACCTCATGAATTTGAGCTAACTCTTTATACATCAATCCTTTATGGATTTCTCGTATAGTTGCAATACCTTGGACTTTAGCTTGTTCGACGTCTAAGACAGTTGATACTACTTTTGCTTTAACTTTATCTGCTTCTAAAGCTTGGAAATATCTTTTACCACGAGTGGAAATCTCGAAATTAATCAAATCGTTGATAATCTCTTTTGGACCCCAAATGATGAATTCACGTTCATCATCGAAAACTCCTTGCTCAGGTTTGAGATGAGTAGTAATATTTCTATAACCTGATTTATAGCGATGACTGAATGTTGCATATTCACCATTTCCCTTGTATTCAGTTCTAAGGTGAACGGTTACAATATAGTAAGGATAGAATTTCAAAGCCACTTTCTTCAGATTAAGTGAGTTATGTAAATCGTCAGGAGTACCAGGACTTTTGAGAATATCTCCAACTAATTCTGTCCTAATTTGATCAACGTCATAAACTACGGGGAGCATATAATGTTCTATTAATTGATCAACTTTCTTTAGCTCACTTGTAACGCTACAAAAAGGACAGGTTACATGGGTTTGAGTATCTTCCAATTCTAATGGAGCAGCGCAGTTTGGACACATTATACTTTTCATTTTATTCCACCACCGACACTGGTTTAAACACGTTTTTCAGCGTGAAGAAACCTATAATTGCAACAATGACTCCGAGAACAATTGGAAATATATACTCGCCTTGGCCTAGGAAAAAGCTTCCAACTCCTCCACCTAGGAAAAGCAAAGTTGTAATCCCTAGAAAAATCACCCTAAATCGAGTTGTTACAGGAATCTCTCCTGCTATGATTTTACCACTGCTTCCAAGAATGGCTATTCTATAAGTCTCACCTTGAAAGACATATTCAATTTGCCATAAAGGAGTATGAACAAAATAAGTTCCAGTATATGCTATTTGTGTAGCACAGTCAAAAACTTTGGTACAAGCTCTCTCTGCTCTTGATCTATGATCATCAAACACGGCAGTTTTTGCTAATTGATTCGCAGCATCTAATGAAATTTCAGTTGAGAGATATTCAAAATCCTTCTCTGTATTCATCAACCTATCATGGTTAAAGGGGACTGCATGAGAAAATTCACTTTGGAGTATTTGTTTGACTTTTCTATACCCATACATAGAACTTCCTCTTCTCCCTAGAAGAACATCTGCTCTTTTTTCTCTAATTTCTTGATCAACGGGACGATAAACTGTCACATGTTCTGTTACAGTTCGTCTATTTTTACCTGAACCCACAGTCCTTGTTTTTGTTTCTGTATACCTTTTATACCCTACATAATGAGTGTAAGCATCTGATGTTGCTACCCAAAAAGGCATCAATATAGGTTCAAGTTTGGTTATTTTGTAACCTTTAATCCCTCTCATGAAACCTTTTTTCTTGATAAATCCCTTTACAATATCTTGAATTTGCTTCTGACTATACCTGTTGTCGAGTATGTAATGATTTTTGAATTCGGTTCCATCTGACAAGAAAGCCTGACCACAAGAGACACAGTTGAACACTGCATCTTCTGGATTAACATCCACAGGTGCATTGCAATGTGGACATTGAAATTTAATAATTTGGCTCATCAAGAATAATAAATACATCGTGACATATAAAATTTAGCAAAGATTCCGAGAAAATCATTCCTCTTCTTTTAGTTTTACTTTTTTCATCTCATCAAGCGTTTCAACAACTGTATCTACTATTTTGGTTAGTTTCTTATACAGAGGATCTGATTCTGGAAAAAAATACTCTCCTGTGAGGGCCATTTCCATAACTCCATGGGAAATAGGAAGAAAATCAAGAAATTTAATTGTCTCAGGTTCATAGAGTTCTACAATACCAGCTTTCCATGAATTAAGCAAGTTTTGGCTTTCTTCTTTTAGATTAGGCGGAAGTTGATTGAAAACAAAGAAATTTGAAGAACGGATATTGAGTTTCTTGTAGATATCGTTCAACATCTGCTTTGCTCCTTCATAGCTAAAAGTAGAAGGTCTTAAAACAAAAATTCTAGCATCAGCTATTGCTGCAGCATTGACAGATTCAAGTTTATATCCAGGTGCACAATCATAAATAACATATCGAAAACCCATTCTTAAGAGGAATTTTGTCATTTCATGCAAAGCAAAGAAAGAATGTTTCTGAATTTCTTCTAACATGGAAAGTAAACCTTCCCCATACTCTACATTTTCTTTCGCTACAATTGTGAACAGATTGGGATCATCTGTCTTGTTCAGGACATCCTCAGAAACAGACGTTTCTCCAAGGAGAACATCATTAATCGTGTGTTTTATGTCTATATCTTCTATGTGAAATATGTGCTGAATAGTTGGTTGCGCAATATCAAGGTCAATTATAACTGTTTTATTGCCTCTTTTTGCTAATTCTTTTGCAATGTTGCAGGAAAGAGTTGTTTTTCCAGGACCACCTTTCTGAGAATGGAGAATAATAATATCAAGTTTTGTTGAAGATAGTGTACTCTGCTCACTGAAATCGAATTTCGACATTAACTCACCGGATAATTATATTTGGAAACAGCCTATATTAAAGTTTAAGTGATAGGATGTTTTTCGTTAATGGATACTACTTTGAAACGTTTATATTCTTTTTTAGTGTGTTTTCACCAACATCAAACTTATATTTATCAATCTTTAACTGTTCTCACTAGAGTCGAAGAGATTATTTAAAATTGCAAGGTGTTAATATGAAAATTTTGTTTGACGAAACCCAAAAAGAAAGAGGTATCATTTTTGATAACTTTCGAAAATTAGCTGAAACCCTTGAGGAATCAGGACATCAAATCAAACGCTTGGACACATTTCCAATAAAGTATTCAGAAATTTCAAAACATGATATATTTGTATTTCTATGCCCCGATGGTTCGAAATTGTATGGACATGAAGTTAAAGCTCTCTTACGATTTGTAGATGAGGGTGGTTCTATAGCAATTTTTGCTAATGCTGGAGGAGATAGAGGATTAAATACAAATCTAAATACACTTCTGAAACACTTCAAAATGGAGATAGTAGCAAACCAACTTTTCGACTATAAGAATTTTGATTTGAAATTGGAAAGTAACCTAGTTGTCAGCAAATTCTTTGACCATCCCATAACTGAAGGGATTAAAGGAATTACTTTGGTATCAAGTTGTTCAATCACCATAGATAAGAGCGGAATAGAGCTTGCAAGAACATCTGCTGATAGTGACCCACCAAGTTCAACAGTTTTAGCTATGACTTCGTACGGGCTAGGAACAGTTTTGGTTTGTGGATCTTACTTAATGCTTTCTGATCTAAAATCAGGTCTGAAATTGAGGGATAATAAGAAATTAGCTAACAATATTTTCAATTTTATATCCGTGGCTCCATCAGGTGAAACTGAAGATGTAACTAAAGAAGAGCCTGAACCTGAAACACAGAGTGTAACTACACTTAAACAACCTCCTGTTCCTGAAACACACACTCCTGATAAAGTAGATACTCCAATTTCTATCGTTCAAGAACTAAAACAAGAAATGAAGATAAAGGAACCAAAAGTGGAAAAAACAGAACCTAAACTCTCTAAGGATGACATTTACAGTGCAATTGCAATTATTCAAGATTTAGAAAAAGATATTTCTGAACTCAACATAGAAGATCCAGGCTATAGAGATATTCTTCTCACAGATATGGCAAGAAGAAAAGGTGTTGATTACTCACAAGTATTACCATATTTGGAAAAAATCCGTGAGAAGGAGAAACGAAAAAGTGAAACTAGTAAGAAGCAAATAGACAAAACTCGTAGAATGGATGAGAGCTCTATTCCTTCACCAACACCAGCTGATAAGTTTGAACAAGAAGTTCTGATTTTTGATGAAACATTAGAGGAACAAATACAATCAAGTAGTCAAGTACCTGCTGTTTCTCAGCATTTACAAAAATCTGATTTAACAGAAGTTGTGGATGCAATAAAAGAACTAAAAAATAGTGTCGATGTTTTAAGTGCAAATCTTATTCATTTAATGAGTGAACTTGTTCTTGAAATTAAAGAGCAAAAAGGCAAGAAAAGAATGTTTTAGGACTGATTCATTTGAAGTTCAAAGATCTATCGCAATGTTATTTTAAATTGGAAAAGACACAGAAAAAACTTGAAATGGTTGATATTTTAGCAGATACAATACAAGGAGCTGATTCAAAGGAGATTGGGAAAATTGCTCTTTTAACTCTAGGTAAGCTTTATCCAGACTTTATTGGAATTGAACTAATGCTAGCTGAAAGAATGGCCATTAAATCATTAGCAATAGCTACAGGTAAAAGCGATAAATCTGTTCAAGCTCTGCTAGATGAATCTGGTGATTTAGGAAAAACAGCTCACAAGCTATTAGAAAATAAACCTCAATCAACTCTGTTAGCATTTACTAAACAAGAAGAACAACAAGAGTTAAGTGTTCTAGACATATGGGAAATTTTCGATTCTATAGCAAAAATGTCTGGAGAAGGATCATCAGATAGGAAGATCAGAACATTATCTGGTCTTATTTCCAAGGTTTCACCACTGGAAGCAAGATACATAATTAGGATGGTGTGTGGTCAATTAAGATTAGGAGTTGCAACTCAGTTACTGTTAGAAGCTCTGTCTTTAGCTAAAACAGGTACCAGAGAAAATAAAGGTGTTTTGGAGAGAGCTTACAACAGAACATCTGATATAGAATTTGTAGCGTCAACACTATTTGCAGAAGGTCTAGAAAAAATAAGCAAAGTTGAAGTGAAGATTTTCAATCCAATAAGAGTCATGCTAGCACAAAGAGTTTCAAGTTCTGAAGAATTACTAGAAAGATTCGGAGGAAAAGTTGCCTTAGAATACAAATATGATGGATTGCGAGTTCAAATACATAAAAAGGGTACAACAGTAAAACTATTTTCCAGAAAACCTGAAGATATTACTAATCAATTTCCTGATGTAATTGAATTCATTAACAATGCTGCCAAAGAAGATGAATTCATTATTGAGGGGGAAATTGTCGCTTATGATTTACAAAAAGACAAAATACTGCCTTTCCAACAAGTTTCACAAAGAAAAAGAAAGCATGATATTGACAAGAAAATTAGTGAAGTTCCTGTAAGAGTATATCTTTTTGATTCGCTTTATGCTTTTGGGAAATCAGAGATAGAAAGTGATTATTTTGACAGGAGACAGTTATTGGAAAAACTGGTGGAAACGAATAATAATATTCAATATTCTCACCAGACTGTAGCTGAAAATGCTGATGACATCGAAAATTTCTTTCAACAAGCTTTAGAAAACGGTTGTGAAGGAGTAATGGGTAAGGATATTTCAAAAGGTTCTTCCTATCAAGCTGGAGCACGAGGTTGGAATTGGGTAAAATACAAAGCAGATTATGTTGACAAATTATCAGATTCATTCGATCTTGTCATCTTAGGAGCAGATTACGGTAAAGGTAAAAGAGCAGGATTATATGGTACATTTCTAATGGGTAGCTTTGATATGATAGATGCTGTATATAAAACATTTACAAAAGTTGCTACTGGTTTTAGTGATAAGAATCTTCAATATTTCTACGATGTTCTCAAAAAACTGGAAAGAGCAAAACCCAAGGAAATACTTAGTGACACAGAATGTCAAATCTGGTTTGAACCTTCTATAGTTATTGAAGTTACTGGTGCAGAAATTACTGTAAGTCAGATACACACATGTGCTAGAGGTCTTTTAGGTGGAAAAACAGATGGACTAGCTCTTCGTTTCCCAAGATTCACCGGAAGGATTGTTGAAGATAAAGCTCCTGAAGACTCTACATCAAATCAAGAAATACACACAATATATTTAAATCAAATAAGATAAGTTAAAAGTGACATCAAATGTTTGGCAAAAAAAAGAAGCTCGTAAAAGACGAAATCAGTGGTAAAATTCCTGAAGCTTTGAAGATATTAATTGCGAATATTCCTGATTATCAAGGTTATCCCGATCAAGAAAATCGAAAAGATTCTGATATGGCTTTCAGAAAGAAATTATTTACACTGCTTCGTGACTCCAAAGACGGTATGGCTCAAGTAAACGAACTATTGATACATTCTCAATTATTAACAAGCTGGGGGGCTTCCGGTATTGTAGCTAAACGTATAGAAGATATGTTGAGAGAGACCGATAACACTGATTATAAGTACAGCACTTTCTTCGATGTAAAGAGTGTAGAAGGAGAGCATGGTATTGATCTATCTATACTATATCTGCTAGAGATAGATATTTTGGATAGTGCAGAAGAATTCAAGGAAAAAATCGTTGAAAATCAAGTAAATCTAGAAGAAATGATGTTAGACACAGTAGAGGACAGCATCTCAAGTTTAATGTCCCTAAGTAGCAATTTGTATAACATTTTTAACGAACGAAATGAGTTAATAAGAGCATTCGAAAAGATGAGTCTTTAATTTATTACGCCAATAATTGTTTTTTTCACTTCTTCCATTTTACAATCTGTAACAGAAATAATTTTTATTTTAGATTTATGTCCTTTTACTATTGAAAAGGAAGAACTAGGGACATCGAAATATTTAGAAAGAAATTTGATAACAGCCTTGTTTGCTTTTCCTTTATCAGGAGGTTCTTTTACATAAATGTCAAAGGCATGTTTACTAATCATAATTTTCTTCTGAGTTGAACTAGGATGAACATTAAGAGTAATCAGTAAGAAATCAGTCTTTTCAGAAATAAAAGAAGGAGTTGTCAAAAAAACACCTTAAAGGTAAGTTTTCTTCTAACCACCTACTTTTGCTGCTAAACGTGCTGCAGATGCGTATGCATAATTCTTTTCAATATCTTTTGGAGACCATACAACTACACATCCGTTCCACTTAGGACATCTAGCAACCAAAATGTGTCCTTGACCTCCTAAATTTGTGGAGATAAGTCTTTCTGGAGTCATAGTAATGACAGTAAATGATAGACCTCCACCAAAATCAACTGAACTAGTCTGGTTCTTCCAAGCATTGAAAGGTATTAATGGATCAACTGCCCAGTCCCCGTACGTATAATATACTTTTAAATCGTCTCCAACAAGCCAGGCTACTCCAATTGTTCCCTCTTGTCCTAATTTTGCTACTTCTTCTTCAAAGCTCATACTAAATCACCTTAATATCATACTATATTTTTTCTTCCTCTATTTTATATTTTCTCTTAAGGTAATTCTTATCTGTATTACTTTTTTTCATCTCACAGAAAAACTAGTTATCCTAATCAAGCAAGACTAACCTTTTTCAAGTTTACTTCCACACTTTTCACAGATTATTGAATCTCCCTCATTAACTGTTCTACAGTTCCAGCAAACTCGCTGTTCTAGTTTGATCCCTCGACTACTCTTCCACTCATATTCACTAAAAGCCACAATACTTTCCTCCATCCTATTTTTAACATTTTTATTCACTTTGCTCATCCCTGAATAAAATTCTTTAATCTCCTCTGCTTGTTCTCGGTACTTTCGTTGTTCTTCTGCTCTGGCTTTAAAATCAAATAAATATTTGATTAGTTGAATAATAGTCCTTCCTTTTTCCTTCCCTCTGTGTCTTAGAATGTAGATAAAGGAAAGAATCTGTAAAACGACCATGATAATTATCAAAATAGGAACAATACCACTAGCATCCCCAATATCAACAAAGAGAATGTACATACTAAGTGGAATATAACCTATAGCAATAATCAGGAATGGGATACCAAGAAACAGGTAAAGAATCTCATTTATAACATAAGCAAGTTTGTAACCTTCACCATAAAAATAATTGAAAACATAGTGAGAGAGAAAAGAAACAACCATTGTACCAATGGCTAAGAGGGATACAATTCTGAGTAAACTATCCTCTTGAAAGAAACTATAAACTGCTACTACGATAAGAACAACCAAAAAAATAACACGAAAGACTAAAATGTTTTTTTTAAAGAACCTTCTAGTTTTGGTTAGAACAGAATCTTCCATCATTTTCCATTCTTCTCCATTGGTAATAAACCTAGTATCAGCGCATGTGTGATGTCTTCCCAGATTTCTGTTGGAGATGTATCTTCTCTATGCTTTTCTATTATTTTAGAAAACAACACATCAAATGTCTCTTTAACAAGATCTACATCACTCTCTCTGATATAGAGAATTTTAGCACGACTGTGTTTATCCTGTTTTATTGACTCCTTAACTTCTTCATTTGTCATTTCAGATATCTGTAGAATTTTTCTATTTAGATGCATTACAACTAAGTAATGTTGAAAGAGAGCAGCTTCTCTAACTTTATCCAGATTTTCCATTAACGCCCTTCTAACCTTAAATTCTTTCGGACTGTATAATTCTTCATTGATTTTATACGTTTTTTGTAAAAGATTTTTTCCTGGAAGGATATGGTTCTCAGAAACAATTAACCTACTCTCTTCTAATTGGTTGAGATGATAGTAAATATTAGTTTTTTTTAGATTAAGTTTTTTAGTTAATTCTTTTGCGGTTAAATTGACTCCACGTCGGATTTCATCCCAAATTTCTATCTTGATGGGATCGCTAACCATATCAAGCATCTTTATAGAAATACTCTTTTCACTCATTGAACCACCCTTCATTCTATGAATCCTCTCTAATCGCTGTAATAAATCAGTAACCTGCTGGTATATTATTTTCGTTTATATTTATAAACATATTCAAAAAATGTAGAATGTTCTAATATAATCAAAAGTCCTTGTGTTTGACTTAGAAATATCATTAATGAGAGAAGTTTTTCTCCATATATTTGTTTGACAATCTTCTTAGATTTATAGTTGTCTTTTTCTATATTTGAGGACAATAATTCATAGATTACCGCAAGTTTTCTTGCATTTTCAAATAATAAAACTTCAGCTAATTGTTTTTTATTGTAGCTATAGAATATTTCTTTTATTTTTTCAATATTATCAAAGATATTATAGATAGACTTGTTGCAAACGCTTTTGTTTAATTTAAAATTCTTTCTCAAATCTCTTCCATATAGTATTTTGGCTTTATTTACAAAGTGAAAGAAAAAAGGAGTGTCAACACTGTTATTTATCTTATCGATCTGATGTTCTTCTATAATTTTTATATCTAGAAACTGAAGTAGTTGAGGGTTATTTCTTTCTTGCTTTATTTCTTTAAAGATTGTTTTACCAGAATTATCGTTACAAATTAGTAAGAAATCAATATCATTTGGTTTCTACACATTTGGATTAATACTTGAACCACTAATTAATATCGATTTTATATACTTGAAGTTTGGACATTGTTTTACTAATACAATGAAATTGTCAATAAAAAGTTGAATATTATTCATCACTTCACTAATTATTTGTTATTTTCAACTTTAGAAAAGCAAAATTACTTTTTTTAGATAAATACATTATTACATAATATTTCACCTTTGAAATATCAAAATCAAAATATCTTATAAAATATTTTACTTTAGATAAACAATTGGAAAAATTATTCTGATAATTGAAATTCAATCTTTCAATTTCTATAATTAAACTTCGATTATAAAAAATGATGCTCTCAAATTGATTCATTATTTCATTTTCATTCCAAGGAGTTTGTGTCCAAGTATAATGAATATAATTTGAACTTAATTCACAATGAGCATAATATTCATCCAAATCTTCTGTATTAGTTAATTGTTTCTCATAAAAATCTGTTCCATCGAATTTTCCCAGAAAAACATCATATTGTGGTTTATTAAGTTGTATTTTCTTTGAATAAATAAAAGCATAGTCTTGTGAATTTAAGGAACAAATAGAATCAGAATAAAATCTTAATTTGCCATTAATATCTGTAATTTTCCTGTCATTGTAAACAGATGAATTCAGATATTGTACTTGATTTATGCTCCCATTATAGAAATTGCTTCCTGTTTCATAATAAAATAGGTTTAATACACTATCTATATAGAATAAAGCTATTGGAATTGATCGGTGAGTTGAGGAACCTATTGAATATAATTTCCATCCTTGATTTTCCCAATAAACTGCTAAATAAGGTTGCGAATGCTCATCATCGATTACACGTGTCCATGTAATAGCAATATTTTTGTTAAAAACAAAAAAATCACCAGGCGCATATACTTCTCTACCTTGTATTTCATTGAAAGTATTGTTTAAAAATATCCATGTATTAGTAGTTTCATTGTATACTGTTGGTGTATCAAGATCTCCAATTACTGAGCTTCCGTGATAAATGTATCCTATGATTAATTTGTCATTTGAATCAATATACCAGTCTAGTACTGGACCTCTAGTTAATGAGGAGTGAAACCATGGCCAATTTTCAATTGCAGGATAGCTTTCCCAGATTTCTCCTTTTTGAGTGAGTAACATTCCTACATCATCGAAAAAGGAGTTTATACTATACAGATATATTAAAGGAGTATTATTTTGACTTAATCCAATTTTAAGCTGTAAATCAGTAGAAATAGATGAAGGCGAAAGATAATCTACATTGATTTCATTATTCTTCAAATTTAAATGTGTATAAGTAGGACCTACTAATCTATTTGAATAATCATGATTAGATGAAATAAAATGTATAGAAGAATCATTTTCCACAACCATATCAGATAAAGTTGCATTTACATGTAAAGGATTAGGAAAAACATATTCTGGAGTAATGTTGGGTCTGAATCTAAAAAAGAAAAAGAAAAAAGAAAAAAGAGAAATTGTTACTATAAGTACAATTACTGAATAAGTAACAATTATTTTTCTATTTAATTTTAACATTCTTGCACCTAAGACAATTCAAATACATATTCTATGAGATCACCTATATCTAAGCAACCATCACCAACTTTGTATGAATAAAATCTATATCTTGGAACACCATAATTACTTGTAGGTATAATTACCCGATCATAAGTTAAACGTTCTGCCAGTGATAAGTATCTTCCGAATGGATCATCTTCAGCACAGAGTTTTAAACTTCGTTTGAAATCTATAAGAGATATAGGAATGTTTCGATCAATTTTGCTTGCTCTTTCAGCTAGGTATGCTGCAACAGCTACTTGAGGAGCTGCTAAACTGGTTCCAGTTGCTTTTATAGCATCAGCGTCACCATCACCATCTTGATCACAGACACCTTTTACATAATAAGCGGGGGCGGTTATTTCAACTGTTCTTTGATATGTTCCTCCTAAAGAGTAATACAAACTTCCATCTTTATGTCCACCTGGATCGCCAGGATCTGGATCACGTTCCAGATGTGACATACGATATACGTCCATATCTCCTGTAGCAGGAGTTCCATATATTCCTCCAACACCTATTATATTACTATAAGTAGCTGGACTTATTCGTTGATTTTCACTAATCATCCCTGTAATAAAATTACCTGAAGCAGAAACAACTATACATCCTTGATTAATCAAGGTCTGCAATTCATTATAATATATAGGAGTACCTTGATATGTCATTCCAAATGATAGAGATATTACTTTAAAAGGAGCAACAGGATATAAATTATTAAAGTTGATAATCCACTGCAATTGCTGTTCTACTAACTCGTCATCAATTCTTCCTTGATGTCCCCATTCGTCATCTTGTGAACATATGAACATGTTAACACTACCATAAACATATTCACTAAATTGATCAGCATTTCTTTCAAGAAGTTCCACTACAAGACTTGTTATCACTGAACCATGTTTATAATCGCATATGTCATATGCATTCATTCTACTAACATAATTACCATTTCCGTCAATGAGTTTTATCTCTAAGACATACGAGGGATATTTTTCAGCAAGATGTGTCCACGTAAGATCGTCTAATCCAGTATCTAGAATTGCTAGTTTATAATTGCCATAATTAAAGCGAAGCTCAGGATGATTTTGAAAAGCAGCGTCTACTCTGTCCCAGCTTATAGTTTCATCAGGATAACCATAGTTAGGATTATCGTCAATTAAAATTGGTAATCCAAAAATAGTTTCATAATCGAAGCCTTGTCTTGATTGTGTTGAATATGCATAAGTATCTATAAAGTTCAAAAACGAAATTAAACAAAAAACTATAATAAAAGCATTTAACTTCTTCATGACAAATTCTCCAACTTCCTTTCTATAATGATTTGATTCAAATTTTGTTGAATCAGAGCCCCGTACACTTAAAACAGAATATAAGTCTTTTGCTCAAAAAAACCATGATGTTAACTCAACTAAGATCGGTTACACTTTTGGGTAAGATATCTTTTGGTGAGTGGTTCATAAATCTTTCACCTGGGGTTTGGAGGTTTATTCCTTGATGAGGACGGAAGAAGTTATAGAAGTCCTTATAGCGTCGGAGGTCAGCGTTGCAATACTTTAACCTTAACCTTTTCAGCTCTCTGATGCTTTTTTTTACATTCCACACCAATTTGCAAATATCCAACCCATTCAACTCTTCAACAAACCATCAGATGGAAATCTCAGAATACTCGTGAACATCTTACATAATGTAAAGAGTCTAAACTAATTTATTACCAGATTTTGTGACTATCTTTTTCTCATGATCTTTTGACAATCTGTAATAGTGTATAATCCATACAAGAACAGCACAAAAAGACATCAACAACCCTAAAGTAGAGAGTAGAGTCCCCCACTGTTCAAGTCCTGTGCTGGGAAAATTGTTCTCAAAATTCCCAGAAATATCAGAATCGATTAGAGAAGGGTCAAGCATATTTACAAATATATCAAAATGGAAAGAAAAGACACCATTAGATAATGGCCAAAAACAAGCAACATAAAACTGGCTCATGTCCATCAATATATGACCAAAAACATTAACAGCTACAACCCCAGTGAAGAAAAGATTTCTTTTTGTTAGGAGATAGACAGCTACAACAACTAAAGCTTGAATAAAAAAAGAATGTAAGACAACTCTATGTTTAAGCAAGATATCTATATCGTGATATACAGACAGAGGTGATAAAAGAATAATCCATAACCACTGTTTTTTTTCTTTTCTTCCAAAAATAGCCATATTAACTAGTAGAGATAATCCAAAATGTGTTGCTAAATCAGGCATAATAATTCATCAAAGTAAAATTAGACTTCTTAGTGCTTAAATCTTACTCAATATTAGTAGGGAAAAGAGATAGAAAAAATAATTAAAAAAATCTAAATGGCTCTGGAAGAATATTTAGTTAGAACAAAAGAAGGATATAGGAAAACTAGTTCTCTAATCAAGCAAAGCTAACCTTTTTCAAGTTTGCATCCACACTTTTCACAGATTATTGAATCTCCCTCATTTTCTGTTTTACAATTCCAACAAACTCGTTTTTCTAGTTTTATCCCTCGACTACTTTTCCACTCATATTCACTAAAAGCCACAATACTTTCCTCCATCCTATTCTTAACATTTTTATTCACTTTACTCATCCCTGAATAAAATTCTTCAATCTTCTCTGCTTGTTCTTGGTACTTTCGTTGTTCTTCTGCTCTGGCTTTAAAATCAAATAAATATTTGATTAGTTGAATAATAGTCCTTCCTTTTTCCTTCCCTCTGTGTCTTAGAATGTAGATTCGCCTTCAAAAACTCTTATGGGAAATTCCATCTTAATCATTTCTGCAGGGAAAGAATCTCAATTAACTCGTAATTGGAGTTAAATAAAACCATTTTCACAAATTGAACTATTAGCTTTTCTTACATTATTTCCTTATAATCTTTTTGAACTTTTTTTCTTTGTATACTAAACTAGTTACTAAAGATGTTTATGGCAAGTTAGATTAATGTAATCGATAGCGTTTTCTAATAAAGGTAAATACCAGTATCCCAAACATTAGAGATGCTAAAAAGAAGTAGGATTGGGTTGGTGTTGGTGTAGGTTCTTCAGGAAAAGTAAATGTTTCATTCGCTCCATTATGAGTTATTTGTATATCTGTACCATTAACAGCTATTTCTGATGTAAAATTAATGTAATTATGTCGTTCTTCAGAATCATCAAGATACATCCATACGGTGAAATTACCATTAGGAAGAGCTTCTAACGTATCATTTACTTCCATGTGAAATATTAGCATTCCTTCAGTAATTCCAGGATCAATAGTGTGATTGGTAAAAGCATTGCCACCTATACTTGATCCCCATACTTGTCCAATATATTGCTCATTCTCAAAAGATAGATTGCCATAAACAAAAACAAGACAAGTGGTGTGGCTTATTATGTACAAAATTCTTCCAGAGGGGTTGATAATCTCAAAATTATATTCGAACTCAAAGAAAGTTGTATTTGGGGAGTACACTTTGTAAACCACTTCTGGTGGAACAACAATTTCCGTCATACGAGTATATATTGTATATTCAGAAACAGCTGCGTAAGGATAAAACAAAGGAGAAGAAAAAACAACTAAGATGATAAAACAAACATATAGAAGATATTTGAACAGTTTTTTCATCTAGGAAACTAAGTATTATACATTATTAAATCTAATCACAAAAGAAATAATCTATGAAAAAAAATCTATAAATTTTGTGAACTACTTATTTTCTTTGTATACTATTATAAGTGCGGCATCAGTAGGCAATATATTTATCTTCAATTACAGAACAAGAAAATCTGGATGTCTGTTAATGAAAAAGCAAGAAAAAGCAGATCAACCCATAAAAATTCAATCAATGATTATTTTTTTAGGTTGTGCTTTGTTTATAATTGTCAGTTTTCTAAATATCGCTTACAATTTATATTTTAATAATGCAGAATACTATCAACTGATTGGATACATTCTTTTTACTTTTTCTGCAATTAGTTTACTACCTATAGCATATGGAATTCATGCTATTACTGACATTTATTTTGTTGATCATATAACAAAGACAGGCAAACAAACTGCTTTGTGGATGACAGCGTTTTCTGTTGCAGTACTCGTGGATATGCTATTCTTTGGGTGGATATTCTTAGCAGGATTGACAGGGATTGTAATTATCTTGGGCAGGATTTTTGGTTTTCATATGTTAAACAAACTTTTTAGGAAAATCGATAAAATCTTCGCTCTCAAAATTGGTAGTGCATTTTATTCAATTTATGCTTTTTTTTCAATTATTGTAGCGCTTATTAGCGCGATATCAAGTTATGCTGGGGATGAAGCATTTTATGCTTTTTTGGTCACATTTAATGGGTTCGTTGAATCAGGATTGATAATTGTTGTGGGAATAAAATTGATAATTGATATCTCAAGAATTAGAAAATATGTTTTAACTAAACCTCTCTTACCTTATGCAGCTAAAGTTGCTTTCCTAATTAAAGACAGACGATCAAAAACTGAAATCCCGACCACTAAGGAGCATATCCAAACCAGAACTTTTATCTCTCTTCTTCAACAAAAAACTAAAGCCGTAGAAACAGCAGGGAATCAAAAAGAGCAGCAAGAACTAGAAGAAACGTTTAATTTGATTAATTGTCCTGTTTGTGGTGAAAGAACTGATATGTTTTTAGAACATTGTATCCACTGTCAAGTCAACTTATTCAACCGTAAAACAGCTGTAACTAGTAAGCTTTCAGGAATTGCAAGTTCAGATGAGGAACACAAAACTTCAGTAAGAAGAATTTTATCAATTAAAAGAGAAAAAGCTTTACAGGATTTGGTTGTAACAATTTTTCTTGTTACATTTGTTGTTTATTCCTTTGTTTCTAGCAATGATTCACTCATCATCGTTTCGTGGCTCATAATTGCAATAATTATGACCTATCTCATAATCAAATATGTGGTCCTTGTCATATTTGGGATGGGTTATGCAATTACTTCTCTGGTAAGTGATCTGAGCTATTTATTTCTGTTCTTCCCAGGAATAATTATTGTTGTATCGTATATTTTTACTACAATACTACGTCAATTTATTCCGATGGATGACAATTTCTATAGATTGCTGAACGCTTTAATTATCATTACACTAGAGATAATAGCTATTTTTGTTGTTACAAACAGAAAGCTAGAAAAGATGAATATGGATCTTAAAGGATATCTGAAATATAGGTTTGACTTTGGTGCAAGAGAGGAAGAAATGAGGAAAGAGAAAGAAAGAATACAAAGAAAGCGAACTAATTTTGATAAACTAGACACAATTTCATCACGTGTGGATAATCAGGAAAAGGAAAGAGTTGTTGCGTATGATGAATTTGATTTCAAAGAAAGATTGGAGGATTTAGGTAGTCCATTAAAACAAAATGACAAGAAGAAAAAGTAACAAACAGATTTATACCTATTTTTGAAACGGGTTTAGTTTCTATGTTGAGAAACTATAAAATTAGTTTTTAAAAAGTCGTATTAGACTTCTTTAAAACTTTGGCAAAGAATTCAAGTACTAGCTTGTCATGTCTTAATCTCGCTTCTTGACCCGAGAGTACATGACCTTCTCCACCTATTTCAACATGCTCAAAATCGACCCCTTCTTTTTTGTTCAATTGTAGCATTTTATCTCTAAACTGCCTTGACTCTCTGA
>BPTK01000015.1 GCA_023705905.1 Candidatus Heimdallarchaeota archaeon | reverse complement strand
ATGTGTAAGTTCCGTATGAACCAGAACCAACTGCAGGAGTCATATGTAATTCATAGCTGTACTCAACATCTGAAGGCAATACAGAATCACCATTGCTAAATTTAGCATCAGGATCTAGTGTTAGTGTGATGTTGATTTTGTCATCGATAATATCTGAAACAGTCCAACTACTACCTATTTCTGTCTCCCATACGTGTGCGTTTGGGGCACGTTTAGCAGGAGAACCATACACACCTTGCATCCATTGCAAGTCGTAGTATGATGAAAGTACGTAGTAATTAGGTTCTTTAAGATCTGCTGGAACAGCGTATTTGATGATATGATCTGCTGGGTCATCCCAATTTTCCATACGTTGATTAGAACTTGCTATTAACAAATCATCAATTCCAGTTAATCCTTCTTTGAAACCAAAGAGAGATCTAGGATAAACGATTGCAATTCCTGGAACATCTTCATATATTATGCTTTGTAGTTGATATCCTAATTCAGCTCTAGCTGTTGGGTCAACTTCTACCATAAATTCTGACAAAAGATTATCATATGCAGGATTACTATATTGATAGTGATTATCTCCATATGGTGTAATAGCAGTTGTTTCATACAAGGATTGTAAGTTCAGATCTAAGTCCCATGACCAGCCTACGAATAATATATCATATCCACCTTCATCATAAGTTGGAACATAATCATAGTCTATCAAAGGATAATCCCATGTTCGTGGGGCAATATTTCCCCATCCAGTAGATTCATGAAAGGACACACCAATACCAATTTTTGGTAGGGTTTGTTCCATCAACAAAGACCATTGATTACGTGCAGGGCTGGTATTTGGTGAAAGTAGGTTGATTGAAAATGCTGTCCTAATTTCTGTATCAGCCGATGTAGGTATTATCAATGGTGACATACAAAATAGCACTAAAAGTGCTACACCAATAAAGGATTTTTTATTCATTTTTGTTTTCCACCGTTAAATATTCTACCGAAAAGTGTAAACCTTTCAGCAGGTTAAACAGACGTCACAATAGGCACTTATTAACGTTTTACCGTTGTTTTAATAATTAGATTGTTATCATTTTAATTATTGAAACGCATGATTGAAATGAAATCAGAAGTTTCAAAGCCATAAAGGGTAATTCACAGAAAAAGGGAACTCATTTCAATCATTAGAAAGGATAATTCTCACTGTTTAAGAGCAAATTCTTTAGAAGAGAAATACCACGAACCTATACTATGAAGTTGCGTGCACAGAATTTTTATTTATGATACTATAATATAAATTGAAGTAAAATATGCTATAAACTGGTGGATAGGGATAAGTATGAAGGTTAAGTTGAGACTTCAAAGAGAAGGACAGGAACAGAGTTTTGAAGTCGAATCAGATGTTGAAGAACTTAATCTAGCTTGTTTATCTATAAATGAAATTGAGTTAGAATCGTTAGAGGAGTGCAAAGACATTAAGAAAATAGACATTAGCACTAATAATCTATCGAGAATTGATTTACTACCTCTTGTCAACTGTAAAAAACTTAGAAGTTTAGATTTGAGCAATAATCAACTTTTGTCAATAAACCTTAGTCCTCTACAATACTGCAAAGAATTAAGAGTAATAAACCTCCAGAATAATTTCTTAGAAAAAGTAAATCTCAAACCTCTTTACAAAAACATCAATATAAAAAGCATAAACATGGATTATAATCTGCTTAGTGAAATAAACTTCAGAAAGGAAACAGATTGGAAGAACATTGAAGAAATTCGCTTATTCAGCAATGAAATTGAGAAGATAGATTTCAAATTTCTTGAGAGAAGCAAGAATCTTCGAGAAGTGGACTTAGGTGACAATAAGCTTAGGAAAATAAAGCTTGATTCTCTTTCCAGAGAAAATAAGATTTCAGCAATTTCACTAGAAAGAAATCTTTTGACGAATATCGATCTAAGAGGGATGGGAGAAAAGAAAAAGTATGTTTTGTGTACAGATCCGAATGTGAAAATTCAAAGCATGTCAGAAATTAAATCAAAAAACAAACCCACAATAGTATATTCAAAGGGGAGTTTCTATTCAGCAGAACAAGAAAAGATGCTTGATAAGTTCTTCAAAGAGGAGAAAAGAGAAAGAAAAGAGAGGAGAGAAGCACTTCTAAAGAAAAAGTCCATCTAGAACAAACTAGAACTACTATAATATTGATTAAAGAATAAATATCCAACTATTTCTCTCATTATTTGATTTGAAAAGATTTTTTTCTAGACAGTGATGTAAAAAAAGACGAAACGGACATGATTCTTCTGTTGAGCTTATAAAAGCTACGTTAGTAATAGTAGTGTACATGGCTAATACTATCAAAACATTTAATAAAAAAAACACGAGTAGTGAATCAATTAAACAACTAAAATAAATTTTGGTGACAAAAATTGGAAGAGATGATACAAAACAAACCGCTTGTTATCGATAATGGTACGGGCTTTACCAAAAACGGTTTTGCTGGAGAAGATCAACCTAGAAGCGTTTTTCCAACGATCATTGGTTATCCTAAATATCAGATAATCATGACCGATGTAGAACATTACGTTCGCGAATATTATATAGGAGAAGAAGCTATCAACCTACGAGGTGTTTTGAAACTTGTTTATCCTGTTGAGCATGGACAAGTTCAAGATTGGGATGCTATGGAACGCATTTGGCATTATACTTTCTATAATGATTTACGAGTTAACCCCAATGAACATCCTATTCTGCTAACTGAACCTCCTTTGAACAAAAATCAAAACAAGGAGAAAATGGCAGAATTAATGTTTGACACATTCAATGTACCTGCAATGTACATCTCAATGCAGGCTATTCTTTCTCTATATGCATCAGGCCGTACAACTGGTATAGTTGTAGATTCTGGTGATGGAGTTACACATATTGTTCCTGTCTATGAAGGGTTCGCAATTGCTCACGCAATTCATCGTTCTGACATAGGCGGTCGTGATGTAACTGATTATTTGAGAAGATTACTGCGACAACGTGGATATTCACTCTCAAGCAGTGCTGAACGAGAAATTGTTCGTGACATCAAAGAACGTCTTTGCTATGTAGCTTTAGATCCTGAAAAAGAATTGAAGCTAGCTGAGAAAGTTTCTGGAATGGAAAAGACATACACTCTACCTGACGGCGAAACTTTAACTATTGGTGCAGAGAGATTTATGGCCCCTGAATTGTGCTTCAATCCTGGAGCTATTGGGTCTGAAGAAAATGCATTAGATGAGTTAATTTACAGATCTATTCAAAACTGTGATGTCGATCTACGTAGAGATTTATATGCAAACATCGTTTTATCAGGCGGATCTACTATGTTCCCAGGTCTAAAAGAACGTCTCCACAAGGAGCTTACTGAACTAGTACCTGAAACAATGGAAGTAAAAATAATTGCCCCCCCTGAAAGAAGATATTCTGTTTGGATTGGTGGAAGTATCTTAAGTTCTCTTAAGACATTCGCAAAACTATGGGTTACCAAGAAAGAATACAAAGAAATTGGACCAACTGCAGTTTACCGCTGTATCTAAGACATAATTTTTCTTTTTCCCTCTTTTTCTTTATTATCTTAATCTGCTACTGAAAGTAGGTTCATTCCTTTCCCATTTATGAAAATATTCTCTGTAACTCTGTAATAAACGCAACTTACTAAAATAAGTAATGGAAACTTGAGGGGTTTTAATAGGAAAAAACACACAAACTATTGATGGTAGAAGTGTTACGTGCAGAAGTGATGGAAACAAAAAAACATCAAACGTTACGTACCCTATGTCATCACGCAAAGAACCTCTACAATCGAGCTACTTATCTCTACAAACAAGCAAAAGGGAAAGGAATATATCTCACGTACTATGACATGGATAAATTGCTCAAACATGAGCAATGTTATACTCTCCTCCCAGCCCATACAGCACAACACACCCTCAAACTAGTAGTGAGGAACTGGCGAGCTTTTTACAAAGCAAGAAAAGAGTTTACCAAAACTCCTACAAAGTTCCTAGGTGCGCCTCAACCACCTGCCTACAAAAAACCTCAAGGAGAGATGGTGGCAATCATCACCAACCAACAAGCGAGTATAAGAGGAGGGTGGTTGTTGCTACCTAAGAAGGTGGGGTTTACAATCAGAACACGTTTAAGCTCGCTAGATAAGTTAAGAGAAGTATGTATCGTTCCTCGAGGGGTAGGGTACACTGTAGAGATTATTTATCTGAAACACCTCCCTAAACAAGTGCAAACAAAACGAAAAAGGAAAGGTGCACTTGATCTAGGCTTAACCAACCTCGTGACCTTTGTGGACAATATCGGTAATCATCCGATTGTTGTCAAGGACGAGGGAAAAGGGATAAAGTCAGCAACACAATATTATCTGAAAAAAGTAAAACAATTACAAAAACAATATGCGCAGCAACAGTACAATCAATTGCAAAAGCAAAACAGATTAGTCTATGGTCAAACCTATTTCAGCGTGAAGGAACGTTGGAGAAGGAAGGTGAAAGAATATTTTCATCAGCTCAGTCGCTTCCTAGTTAACCTGTGGAAAGAGAGAGAATTACATACAATTTATGTAGGTTACAATCCTCTCTGGAAACAACAAGTGAAGTTGCGTAAGAAGACCACTCAACTCTTTGTGATTATTCCCTTTTATAAATTGATCAAATTGCTGGAGTATAAAGCTGCAGAAGTGGGGATAAAGGTGGAATTAGTAGATGAGAGTTACACCTCTAAATGTAGTTTCCTAGATAATGAGTTTCCCCAAAAATGCTCGAAGTACAAAGGGAAAAGAATCCAACGAGGCTTGTTCCGTTCTGCCCAAGGACAGTTGATCAATGCCGATGTCAATGCAGCATACAACATTTTACTTAAAAGCGATCCGCAAGCATTACCTAAACGTGATGTGGGCGGGGTAGGAGGGTACGTGATGTACCCACTCAGAGTGAGCTATCCGGCGATGAAACTCTAAGAAAGGTTGCAGTAACTATAAAGTTACAGAAAATCACATCATCAAAACCTTTATTTTTCCTCTTCATCAGCATTGTTTAGAGATTATTAGAGGATTTATAATGGCACAACCACAAATGACCCCAGAACAACAAGAAGATCTCCAACGTTACCAACAACTAGCTCAGCAATTAGATGTAATTGGTAGGCAAGTTCAACAATTAGAGATGGAAAAAAGAGATTTAGAAATAGCTAAAAAAGAAACCACAGATATGGATAATTCTGCAGTTATTTATCGTTCTGCAGGCAGACTCTTATTTCAAACAAGCCTTGAAGATGTAAAGAAATATGTTGAAGAAGAACATGAAAAGGTTGAAGTAAGAATTGCTTCATTGACAAAAAGACAGAATAAACTAGTTACTTCTTTCAAAGAGTTACAAACAAAACTTTCTGGGAGTCAATAATCCCAGCAATAATTTTCAAATACATAAAGAGACGAAAGTTTATGGCTTCAGATATAATCGATATTGGACTTAAACCTTTATCTGATGATGAGCTTGAAGAGATAGTTTCAATCGTTGAAACAAAGATAGACTTATTCCTTCAAAACCATAAGTCTTGGAAACTCTTAACTGACTTTGGGATTATTGTAAGTTTATCCCAGTCTTCCGACAATGTTCTCACCCTAATCCTCGATTGCGACATATCAGGTGGGTTATCTTCTTTGCAATTAGATGAACTTCAACAAGAGGCTTATGAACATGCACAAGACGTATTAAAGGAGGAATTGCTCTGTCGGAAAAATTCCTAAATATTATAGAAATTTATCAAAAGAAAGATATTTCTCATGTGGGAATCTTTGCTCATCAAAATGCAGACCCGGATGCTATTTCAAGCGTGGTTGGGTTAAAATATATACTAAAACAATATTTCCCAGAAGTGAGATTTACATTATTCGCACAGTCAATTAATATTATAGCTAAAAAACTGCTTCTGAATGGAAATGAAGTATTTCAAAGCGATTCTGTTCCTAATGATCTGGACATCATTTTCATCTGTGATGCGAATAATATTCAGCAACTCGGTAATATTTCTTTAGACGATTTCATTTCTCAAAAGAAACCTATTATCGTAATAGATCATCATGAAAAGATAGAGCAAGCAGAGGAGATTACTCACTCAATAATCAATACTGAGACATCAACAGCTGAAATGATAGGAAAAATATATGAAAAATTAGAAATAGCATTAAAACCAGAAATTGCTACATTATTACTTACCGGTATTCTTTTTGATACTCGAAGATTTATCTATAGAACAGCATCAACTTTCAATACTGTTCAATTTTTAATACAGAGCGGAGGTAATTATGATGAAGCTCTTTCTATTTTGCAAAAAGAACCAAGCAAATCAGAGAAAATTGCCAGATTAAAAGGAGTAACAAGAACATTAATTCATAAAGAAGGAACCGATATTTATGCACTTACCCATGTTAGTTCTTATGAATCATCAGTAGCAAGAGCACTAATTGGCTTAGGGGCCAGCTTCGCAGTCGTATTAGCAGTACCTGCAGATAAAGAATATCGAATCAGTATGAGATGTACCAAAGTTTTTGCGGAAAGAAACAAAATATCTCTTGGGACTCTAGCAAATGTGATTTCTGCTAATTTTGCAGGATCTGGTGGGGGTCATCAAACGGCTGCGGGAATTAATTTTAGCGAACCAAAAGATTTTCCAAAGAAGAAAGATGAAATTGTACAGATGCTTCTAAAAATGTTGCTTAAGGAAATAAAGCAAAGATAAATCATCTTAGGTGATCTATATTGAAAGAACCAATAATCTCTTTTGAGAATTTTTCTTTTCAATATCATTTTCGTGATGAATGGGCTCTCTCAGACATCAATCTCTCAATTTCACAAGGCGAGTTCATAATCCTCACAGGTTCAAGTGGATCAGGAAAGAGTTCTCTGTGTTACTCACTCGTTGGACTCATACCATTTTTTTATGCTGGACAAACAAAGGGAGATGTATTTATTGGAAATCAGAAAATCGAAGAATCTTCTATTTTATATCTATCTAAAAAAATTGGTTATGTTCCACAACGTGTGGAAAATACTCTGGTTACACCTTTCGTTTTAACTGAATTAGCATTTCCATTGGAATATAGAGATATTGAAAATGAGAGCATTAGTAAAAAGGTTCAAGCCATTTCGTCTAAATTGCACTTAAACAATTTACTTGATAGTAACCCACAAAAATTATCTGAAGGTCAAAAACAAAAAGTAGCAATTGCGTGTGGTTTGACATCTAATCCTGAAATATTTATAGCTGATGAGCCTTTAGCAAATCTTGATACTAACAATAAGAAAGTAATTTGTTCACTCTTAGCTGAAATGAATAGGGAAGGAAAAACCATAATTGTTTCAACCCATGATATTTCACATTATCTGAGTGTTGCTACAAGAGTAATTGAAATTGAGAAGGGGAAAATTGTAAGGAAAATTACAATAAAAAAGGATAATGGAGATATAGAAGAAACTACAAACATTCAGGAAGGTGAAGAAATAGGAGGAAAATCAGCTGATAATCAATCTTCGACTAAAAAAACCATATTATCCGCAAAAAATCTCGAATTTGAGTTTCCAGAAGGTTTCAAACTAAACGACATTTCTTTTTCACTCAACGAAGGAGAGATTGTTGGGATTCTAGGTGATAACGGATCAGGAAAGACAACGTTAGCAAAACTCCTGTGTGGCATGTTAACACCCAATAGAGGGTCGATTGAGATTAAAGGGAAGAATTTCAAAGATATGTCTTGGAAAGAAAAAGCCAAGTATATTTCAATGGTTTTTCAGAACCCAGAAATTCAATTCTTTGAAGACAAAGTTGACCAAGAGGTTGAATTAGTTAAGGAAAGTTTGGAGATAGAATCTAAGGGAGCAGAGATTAACACATTACTTGAAGAAAGTGGCTTAATAAGGTACAAGAATCAGAATCCACAATCTCTCTCCCATGGCGAAAAAAGAAGATTAGCTTTTGTTGCAACAATATATCATGAACCAGACATCATCATTTTAGATGAAATCACAAATGGCTTAGATAACGAGAATAAAAAGTGGTTAGTAAACAAAATATACGGTTTAAGGACAGAAAACAAAACCGTGGTAATCATTTCACATGACTCAACCTGGTTGAAAGAATTTTGTGATAGATTATTCTTTTTGGAAAATGGTTCTATGAAAGAGATAGAAGAACTTGATAGTTTAGCATTGAGTACCATGGAGAGCAAAGAAATTTCGGATCCAATTGTGATAAGAAATGAGCAAATGACATTGCCTAAATTTGGAGATAAATGGCATATAGATCCTAGAACAAGAGTAATAGTTGTGTTAGCAATGCTTATTTCATCACTTTACGCAAGCAATGTTTATGTTTTGATCACATTGTTTCTCTTTGCATTCTCAATCTACATTACTGGTGAGATAGCCCTAAAATTTCTAGGTCGAGCTGTATTTTTCCTTACAGTTTTCTCTGTAATAGCTACCATCATTGCATTCTATAGTGAAATCACTAGTGACCCACTTACAACATTTATCCAAATAGAGGTGAGATTTGTAGTATCACTGTTATTGATAACTTGGTTCTTCAATTCTGTTAGCCCTTATGAACTAGCAGTGGCTTTAGAAAAAATGTTTCTTCCCGCAAAACTCGTATGGTTAATTATCTCAATTTACCAATTTGTCCCTGTAATGAGCAAAGAATCGGTAAATATCAATTCCATTAGAAAAATGAAGGGGTTAACGGGAAGAAGAATGAATTTGAGGAGACAATATTACATCATGAAAAAAACTCTTCGACCGTTAATGGCAGGCGCAATTAATAGGGGTATAGATTTAGCAGAATCCATGGCTCTAAAAGGATTCGAACCAAAAAGAAGGAAGAATCACATCGTAGATGTTCACATAAAAATAATAGATGTTGTACTAATAATAAAAATTCTTGCTATACTGGGTTTAGTTGTCTACCTTACTGTTATTTTTCCATAATTGTATAATTAACCTAAGGACACTTTTTTGTATTTCAGAAATTTCTTTAGTGGCATCAAGTTTTGATATTAGTCTGGGGAACCTTTCTGCAAGAAGTAAGTAGATGCCTTTAACTTTTCTTAGACTTTCCTCTTTCTCAAAAGTATTTACTCCTTCCATTCTTTTAGAGGCAATCCTATCAAGAGCTACAGAAACTGGCAAATCCAAAAATATTACTAAATTAGGCACAATTGCTATTTTCTCATTCTCATGCAAGATATATTGCCAATCTAGTCCTCTTGCTCCTTGATAAGCAACTGAAGAGAAGTAATATCTATCAGTTACAACGATTTTTCCAGCATTAAGTAAGGGGATTACTTCACTCTTCACATGAAGTATTCTATCTTCCAAGAAGAGTCTAAATTCATCTTCAATGGGCAAGCGAGTTGGAGCAAAAAAACTTTCTCGAAGTTTTTTTCCTGGTTCAGACCATCTTGTTGGTTCAGTAGTATAAACTGCATCATATCCTAAAGAACAAAGCCTTTCAACTACTAATCGTGCTTGAGTTGTCTTTCCTGAACCATCAATACCTTCAAAACAAATAAACAGCCCTGAATTTGAAGCATCAGACATTATCACCTATTGAAAATGAATGAATTAAAACAGTTTTGGTGACCAACAAGTTGAAAAAAAGGAAAAGTAGAAAAATCAAATTTTAACAAGCTCTTTTTTACATTCAGGACATCTATTGTCAACAGGAGTTATTTCTTTAAAACAATTCCAACAGATGATTGTTGTTTCAGAAAGCTCAACATTCAAGGATTGAAGGATAGCTTTTAGCTGTTCTGTTAAAATTACAGAATTTTCAGCTTCATTTTTCTTCTGAAATGAACGAATTATGCCACTAGCAAAATAAAAAATTACGAACGCTCCAAGGATACTAAGTAAAACATAACCAACTGTAGAAAGAGAGTTCCCAGTATTAGGTAGAAAACTTAGAAGGGAAGAACCTACGATACTAATGATAAAAAATAACCACCAGAAGCGGAAAATGGAGCCAAAAAATGATCTTTGTTGGTTACCTCGATTTGCCCTTTTCAATCTATCAGAAATGAGTTTATCAATTGAAAAAAATTCAATGCGAGATATTTCAATATTAACTAAATTACCTGTTCTATCTAGTTTGATATGGAAATCAAGCAACCATTGGTAGGAATTTTTAGCTACACGTAAGGTTTGATATTGTAAGTAATCTTCTTTTGGTTTCTTAACTTTATAACCTAACTCTTTAAGTTTAGATTTAACTTCAATCATGATAGTTTGAATGTCTTGCTCACTACAATGAGTTTCTATTCTTCCTAGAACCATATAACAAATGTCATGCTGGACATCTATTTGAATTTTTGCTCGATAGAACTAGAGAGTTAGAAGAAAGTTCAGAGAAATGTTTAAATTCAAAGCTTTTTCGTTAAGATTATCTAAGGCTAGAGTTCTTTAAGCAAAAAAAATGAGTGATTACATGTTTTCGGAAAGCTTTCAAACCATGATGAATTATGCAATAAAAGCTCTTGAAGCTAGTTCATTTGATTCATATGAGATGAGTTGTATTGATAGACTCCATTCTCTCACACGTTTTGCTACTTCAACAATTCATCAGAATGTATCTGATCATACTTATCGATTTATGTTCCGCGCTTCAAAAGGCAAGCGTATTGGATCTAATTCTTTAACCGCTTTGACAAAAAAATCTATTGATGGCACAATAAGCCAGTTAACTGATATGCTTGAATTTGTTCCAGAAATCCCCTTCTTTCAAGGATTTCCAGAAGTGAAAGAAGATCAGATACCAAACATTATAGCAACAGGAAATCTATTGGATGAGTTTCAGAGAGCAGATATGGTTGAAACAGCTGTAAATGCGGCTGAAGAAGTAGATAAGGATGCAAGATTAGCAGGTTCAGTCTATATGACAGATCTTCGATTTCGCATACTTAACTCAAATGGTATTGATTTATCTCATCAGCTTACATACAACGGAATGACTGTTAATTCGTTAACAGAAAAAGAGAACAAAGGATTTGGTAAAGAGGAACAAATAGTAAGAAACCCTTCAGAATTAAAACCCGAAGAATTAGCACGAAAAGCCACAGAACTCTCTATTAGTACATGTTCCGCTAAGGATTACGAATCCGGCGAGTATGAAGTAATTCTATCTCCAGCAGCTGTTAGTACACTTATTAGGTTTCTAGCTATTGGTTTTAATGGAACCGGGTATCATGAATCTCAAAGTTTCATAGCTGATCAGATTGGATCTCAATTATTCGACAATAAAATTACTCTTCAAGACGATCCCCTAAATACTGAAACAATCCTAGCTTCCCCATTTGATGGAGAAGGAGTAGCAAAGAAACCACTATATATTGTGGAAGAGGGCGTACCCAAATCAATTATCTACAATAGTTTCACTTCAGCTAGGTACCTTAATGATAAGGACCAAAACACAGGTCACCAAGTTATACCTTTTTCTGATTATATTTTTGGATGGGTGATGCCCAATAATCTTAATCTTTACCCAGGAGATTCGTCACTTGTTGAGATGTATGAGGAGACAAAGCGAGGATTTTTCATAAATCGATTACATTACACAAATTTCGTAAATAGGAGATTAGGAGCAATTACAGGTCTTACCAGAGACGGTTTGCTTTATATCGAAGATGGTGAAGTAGTCTCTGCAGCAAGGAACTTCAGATTTACTGATAAAATACCAGAGATACTCAGTAATGTACCCCTTATTGGAGATACTCTCGATACGAGTATCACAACAAGATGCCCACCATTGAAATTGAATTCATTTAAGTTCACAGGAAAAAGCACACATTAATTTAAGATAAATTGAAAATCTTATTACTTATTGTATAGAGAGGTTAAATTCGTATGTTAGACAAGGTAGAAGAAGCGTATAATAGAATTAAAGATGGAATCAATCAAACCCCAGTCATGAAATCTTCAACTCTTAACAAAATGCTGAACTGTAAGTGCTATTTCAAACTTGAAAACTTTCAGAAAACCGGTTCTTTCAAAATTCGGGGAGCTCTCAACGCATTAACTAATTTATCCCCTGAACAAAAAATTAAAGGGGTTACAACTCACTCTTCAGGAAACTTTGCTCAAGCACTCTCTTTAGCTTCATCCTTAGCTAAAGTAAAGGCTGTAGTGGTCATGCCAGAAAATGCACCTAAAATCAAAATTGCCGCTACTAAAAATTATGGTGCAAAAGTGGTATTTTGTGGATCTAAACCAGGAGACAGGGAAATAGTTGCTCAAGAGTTAATAGATAAATACGGTTATACATTAATCCACCCATCTAATGACATAGACATAATTTATGGTCAAGGAACAGCCACATACGAATTGATAAAAGAAGTAGGTAAGTTAGATTCTCTTTTTGCTCCATGTGGTGGTGCTGGATTACTTTCAGGCACAGCAATCGCAGCTAAAAGCCTAAATGCAGAAACAAAAGTAATTGGTGTTGAACCTAAAAATGCGGATGATGCATACAGATCTTTTAGAGATGGTAAAATTTATCCTTCAATAAATCCAAACACAATTGCAGATGGTCTAAAAACGCAGTTAGGCGATATTACTTTCAAGGTTGTTCAAGAGTATGTGGATGACATCATTACAGTTACAGAAGAGGAAATTGTTAATGCAATGGAATTCTTATGGACAAGAATGAAGCTTGTTGTGGAGCCATCTGGTGCTGTTTCCTTGGCTGGAGTTATGTCTGGAAAGATTGATGTAAATTCAAAGAGAGTGGGGATTATTATATCAGGTGGAAACACGGATTTAACGAATTACTTTACTGAATGGCGCAAAAGAATTACATAAGAAAAATTTGTTCAATTTCTATAAAAAGAAAGAAAAAAAAGAAAAATGAAGAATTTTACATTGGAGTTTTCGACTTTATCTTTGGTACTACTACTTTAACGACTAAAACTGCAATACCACCAGCAAGAAGGAGACCACCGGTTATTGATAATGCTATTATTCCACCTGTGGATAAACCGCCGTCTTCACTGAAGTCTATTCCTGCGATTTCAGTACAATTATAGGGTATAAATTCTATATTGAATGTTCCATTGAGACCGATATGTTCTATTGCAAACATGAAAATCAAATTGGGTGAATATACACCGAACTCTGTTTCATATGTAACAACACTTCCGTTAACTTCGGTTGATGCGAAGTAAGTAGAAGAACCAGTAGGAATGTAATAATACTCATTCCAAATACCTACACCGTTAAAAGTACGAGGTCTCACTGAACCGGGATTATCAAGTCTATAATTATGGTCATAGATTGTTCCATTATCCATAATTATTCTTATTTTGTTCCAAGTCAAGTCACTGACAGTTGCATTGAAGATATAGACCTCATAATCATTTACCACATCTGTAAAACTAGTTGAGTATGTCCCAGTTCCGAGTGCAGATAAATTCGCGTCAATCAGATGAACATTGGTATTGTCATAGGCTTCTGGAAGACCAGAATCTTTCTTTAGAGAGAATGAAACTGAAGTTTGATTCACATAAGGATCAGTGTAATCGTCATCATTAGACCAACCCGTATTATTGTAGAGCACAGTCATATAAATCAGTACATACCGTACACTGCCGTCTCTAATTGAGAAAAATTCCATTTCTTGTGCATCGTTAGTAGGATATCCTTCAAATACGCCATCTAATTGTCTAGTTGCTAAGTTGAAGCTATTTGTCCAAACACTTGAAGTATAACTACCAATATAAAGGTTGTATGACAAATCAACTGTGTAATTCTTATTGTTCACTAAAGTGAAATTGTAGTTGACAAACTCGAATTTTGGTATTTCCAATTTAAGTAGTTTATAGTTTGAGACATCACTATTTTCTTGTTCTAAGCTGAATGATGTTGAACTTTCATTGAACAGTTCATAATCAATAGTTCTATAATCAATAAGAAAATCATAAGCACCGATGGTTGGTTCCATGAAGAAATAATATCCAGGATCGAGTAGTATTTTGGCTGCATCTTCTCCATATTGTTCAAGTGTGTAACCGTACCCTCTGATAGTTCCTGCATCTTCCTGTTTAATACACCAAAGTCCAGTAGTACCTGGTAATGAATAGTTTAAGTAGACCATCATGGTTCTATTGACATTTATTCCAAAGTTTAACATATCATCTTGGTAGTGTATTTGTCCACCTTCCTCAATGATAGGGATATCATCTACATCTTTGATAGAGAAAATATAGTCAAATTCTAAATAATCGATATTATCCATTTCACTTTCTATACAAACTAATATCTGAGTTTCATATTCAAAATGCATTATGAATTTCTCGATGGTTCCAGAGCCAAGCATAAAGTCTAAGTAGGAATACTCTGTTGCGCTATCATAGTATTGTGTAGGTAGAACAACATATGCTCGAGACCATATACTATTATCAAATCGAATGTATTGAAATTGATAGTCTCCTGGAGCAAGATTGTAATAGATTGCATGAACTGTTTCTTTTTCTAGATTATCTTCAAAGAGGTTCTTTGTTTCATTCCACACCTGATCAGGATCATTGATAAAATGACTCGATATAGGAGTGTTGGCTTTTCCATCAAAGATGTTAATGTCTCTTGGACTTATTATGATATAGTTATCCAATGTGGAGTAGAAATATATCTCATAAACTCCTTTACCACGTGATTGTAGAAGGTTTACATTTCTAGATATTCCGCTTATAGTATTGGCTTGTGACAATACACCATTGAAGTATATATAGTAAATCAAGGTATCTGTGGTTTTGATATTCAGATCATAAAGATCATCAGCTTTCAGTGACACTGTATATTTGTAAACTATTTCAGGTTCCAATTCAAGAGCTGTTGTATCTCTTAATGATAACTCTCCTTGAGTTGTTAGCCCAACAGTAAAGTTAAGATTTGGTCCATATCCTGTGTTATTAAAAGCTTGCAAGTATGTTGGAAAATTCTGCCATGTATCGTCTTCTAAAACAAACTGATCATTAGTTTGATAGTATGTAGAGACAAATGAAGCTCGGAAGTCTTTGGAATCATTTCCCATATTAGTAGAGGAGGATCCAATTCCAGGTCTAACATATCTTAAATCTGTGTCATATTCGGCTTCCAAATATTGATTTTCCATGGAATGATCACCTGTTATCACTCCATATCCAACATTATCATATTCTTGTAAAGTCACTGTTTGTGTTATATCCCAGTCATAAGCTTTAATGTTAACTGAATTTAAGCTCGTTGAAAAGAAAAGTAAAACAATGACAAAACTAAGTATGGTTATCCATTTTTGATTTCTTTTCATTTAAATCAAAGAAACGTATATCAACTTGGATAAAAAAATGTTATGATGAGTTTACTGACAAATTTTACGTAAAAAGTTCATTAAATGGTTCAATTTGGAATGTTAACCCTAACCAGCACTAACATGCACATGTTTTGGTTTAATTCTTACGATCACTCTAATTTCTCCTTCTTGAATAGGATATTCCGGTCTCCCAAAGTATCTATCTGAGAGTTTGTTAATGTGTTTAAGAGCGTCACGCTCAGTTATTTCAATTACTTTTCCTTGAATCGCAATGTAACGATAAGGATTAGTTTGATCTAATATATTTATAGCAACCTTTGCACCTTCATACATGTTTCGAGTCTTCTTCCTACCTCTAGCTGTATTCACCAGGATATAGTTGTTTAATTTATCATAATCAATCCACATTGGTGTTACTTGAGGAGAACCATCAGGGTTAATGGTAGCTACACTAGCTACATGCTTGCTCAACAATAAATCATGAAATTCTTCAGTAATCTCCATTATTATCAAATAATGATTATTTAGATTTCTAATAAATCTAGTTTATTTACAAAAATTATTTGGATGCAGGATTCACATTCGGTAGACTTACATCCGCAAATCTGTAAAATTTCGTGAAAATAGCTATTAAGGCAGTTGTAACCAAGAGAAAGATACCTGAACCGGCCATTGTAATAACAACCCCAATAGTGTCAGCAGTTATTCCAGAAACAGAGTAACAGATGACTGTGAAAACTTGCACATAAGCATTTACCACACTATATGCTCTTCCTCGTACTGCATTTGGAACATTTTCAGCAAATAGCGCATTAATTGCTAAGCTGAACATACCATTCAGAACACCCATAATAAAACCAATAATCAAAATAGCAATAAATCCTGGTTGGAAGAGGAAAGTAAAATAATAACCAGCGATAGCAATTGAACCGAGGAAAATAGCTACAGGTCTCCCGATAATCTTTTCTAAAGCACCAAAAGATAAGTTTCCTATTATTGAACCAAGAGCAATAATTGCACCAATATATCCATATTCAATATCAGCAGAATCTTTCAAACCAGTTCTGAAAAGAGGACTAAATATCCTATACGTATTTTCTGGTGTGTTGAAATACTGAATAGCAATTGCATTAAATCGTATTTCATAGAGATATGGAAGCAATAAAGGTCCAGCAAAAGCGGTTCCAATTATTATGAACGTGAACATTAAGATAAGTAATCTTACTATTTTGTTTTTTAGTAGAAAAACTATACCTTCTTTAAAATCTGTAAGAACTGTTTTGAATGTAAGTAATTCGCTTTTATCTCGCGAAGCGGAGGGGATATCTATGAAACCAAGTATTACAGCAGATAGAAAGAAGCAACCACTAGTTATCCAAAATGTTGAAGCCTTAAAAATGATATAAATCGGAGCTGCGAAGAGTGGCCCTATAACTGCTAAAGTTTGAAAAACCAATTGACTTAACGAAATAGCTTTTACATATAATCTCATACCGGTGATTTCAGGTATTGCTGCAGATCTCGGTGCAACAAAAGTTGCAGAAGCAGCACCTAGAATAAAAGCTATGACAGCAATACCATAGATGCTTGACATGAAAGGGAGGATCAAAATAGCTAAACCGCGCACAATATCAGCTCCAATCATCAATGCTTTTCTACTTATTCTATCTGCAAATACTCCTGCGATAGGTCCAATAATAATCCAAGGTAAAGTTTGGACAGCTAAGATGAGAGTCATCGAAGTAATAGAAAGAGTAATCTCGTAAACATACAATTGTATCGCAATACGAAATACTGCATCGCCAAAATTGCTGAAGAATTGTCCAGACAAGAGTTTCATGAAATTCTTGTTTTTAAAAACCTCGACATAAGTAGGATCTTTACGAGAATTTTCTGTCCCAATAATACTCTCGTTTTCAATGGATGTATCTACAATTTTTTTTGAAGTGTCAAAATCATCATCCATTAAGTTCACGTTCTAAAATTATGTTAAACAAAAAATATCTCATATTTATAAATCTGATGTAATGATTATGAGATTGGTATTCAGAAGTAACCCTCTATTGAAAAACTTAATAAATTGCAAGAATGCTATCTACATAGGAGACCAAAATGGGGTATCGTGTTCTTCTTAACTAACAGAAAGGATGACTATTTTAGAGGTTTCCAGGTTTTTTGTGTCCTTTATAGCAAAACTATATCAATAGATAACTCTTTTAAAACAATGTTTTGGTTTTTTATAAAAGCATGTAGCGCTAGCTGTATTGGAAACAATAGAACTAACAAGACTCTAGGTGAATTAAAAAATGACTTTTCTGGATGAAATACGTCAAATTGAAAAAAAATGGCAGAAAAAATGGCAAAAAGACCAGATTTTCGTTGGAAAAATTGATCACTCCAGACCTAAATGGTTTGTTACTCTACCTTATCCCTACGCTCAAGGACCATTTCATCTTGGCCATGCAAGAACTTACAATTTAGGAGATGTTTTTACTAGATTTAAGAGACAACGAGGGAACAATGTTTTATGGCCTATGGCATTTCACATTACTGGAACCCCTGTGCTTTCAGTATCATGGAAAATCAAAAATAAAGACGAAAGTGAATGGCAAAAATATCGTGATTACGTCTCAATTTATGAGGATGATAAAGAAAAAATTGAGGAAACAGTAGCTACATTTGGAGAACCTGAAAATGTTGCTACGTATTTTGCTAACAAAATAATCAATGATTTTCTTAGGATGGGTTTCTCAATAGATGAAACTAAACAGTTTACTACTGGTGATCTAGAATACAATAAATTCATTGAGTGGCAATATGGTATACTCAATGAAAAGAACCTAATTACAAAAGGTAATTATCCCATTTTGTGGTGCATAAACGATAAAAATGCAGTTGGAGAAGACGACATTAAAGATGGTGATGAGTCAAAAGTCGAGGTTAACGAATTCGTTGGTATAAAATTCGCACTCGATAATGGAGTATTTCTAGTAGCTGCTACTTTGAGACCTGAAACTATCTTCGGAGCGACCAATGTTTGGATCCATCCTGAAGCTAATTATGAAGAAATAAAAATGGATAACGAAAGATGGATTGTATCTGAAGAAGCAACCATGAAACTCATGGAGCAAGATCACAAGATAGCTGTTCTTAGGAAATTGAAAGGAAAAGAGCTTGTCAATCAAGAAGTTATAGTCCCTATAACAAGACTGAAAATCCCCATATATCCAGCAGCATTTGTTGATACAGATCATGCAACTGGAGTAGTATATAGTGTCCCAGCACATGCTCCCTATGATTATGCAGCATTAGTAGATCTACAACGAGATGAAGAAACAATTAACGACTATAATCTTAATAGAGATCGATTGGAAGATATCAAACCAATTTCACTAATTACAGTCAAAGGTTATGGTGTGTTTCCTGCAGTAGAATTGTGTGAAAAGCTAGGTGTCAAGAGTCAAAACGACAAAGAGAAATTAGAGAAGGCTACTCAAACAATTTACAAAGATGAGTTCTATTCAGGTATAATGAAAGAGAACACTGGAGAGTTTAAGGGATTAAAAGTAGAAAAGGCTAAAGATGTTATTGCTGATAAACTAAGAGAGAACAATCTAGCTGCTGAAATATACGAAACCTCAAGAGAAGCTTTCTGTCGTTGTGGAGCTCAAATCATAGTAGCTGTTTTACAAGAGCAGTATTTCCTAAATTATGGAGATGAAAAGTGGAAAGAAACTGCTTTCAAAGCATTAAATTCTATGAATATTATACCTGAAAAATATCGCTTAACATTCAAAAATACCTTTGATTGGTTGGATAAAAGACCATGTGTCAGAAAAAGAGGTTTAGGTACTGAATTTCCTTTAACTAAAGGTGAGGGTTGGATTATTGAATCTTTGAGTGATTCTGTCATTTACATGGCATTTTATACAGTAATTCAAATTATAAGAGAAAATCAAATTAAACCCGAACAATTGAAGCCAGAGCTATTTGATTTTGTTTTCTTAAACAAAGGAAGTATAGAAAATGTGATGGAAAGCACAGCCATTTCAGAGGATTCTATCAAAGAAATGAAAGGATCATTTGAATATTGGTATCCAAATGATTTTCGTCATACAGCAATAACACACATCTCTAACCATCTCTCATTTACTATCTTTCATCATGTAGCTATCTTCCCGGAAAAATATTGGGTAAAAGCTTTTTCACTAAATGAAAATTTGCTTAACAATGGTGAAGCAATGAGCAAAAGTAAAGGAAACGTAATCCCAATTGCTCACATTCCAGAAAAATACAGTGTAGATCTGACAAGGTTACATTTGGCTTCTGTTGCAACAGCTGATTCAGTACTAGATTGGAGAGAATCAGAGGTTAATTATGCACAACTTAGATTAAAACGATTCTGGGAATATGCAACAAGTGTAACAAATGTTGAGAAGAAAGAAATTGAACTCTCATTTCCTTCAAAGATACTAGAATCTTCAGTTAATTCAAATTTGAAAAAATCTTTAGATGCGATGGAAAATTACAACGTGCGAGATTACATATTGAATGCGTTTTTCACAAATCTAAGAGCGATAGATGATTATGTAAAATTATCAGAACATATTCCAAAGGAAGAAACAGATACTGTATTAAGAAATATTATTGAAAAAATGATGCTTGTCATGTCGCCGGTTATTCCTCATCTATGTGAAGAACTACATGAGAGAATGAAAAATGAGCAATACATTTCATTAACTGAAATCCCCGATATAACCGTTAGCGAAGAGGATAAAGCGTATGCGTTACAAGCAAAATATCTAACAAATCTTCAAGAGGATATAGAGCAAGTAATTAAATTGGTGAAATCAACACCCAAGAAAATTCACATCTATATTAATGCTGAATGGAAAAACAAGTTGTATGATTTAGCTCAACGAATTTTCAAAGATGAAGCAGTTAACATTGGAAAAATAATGACAGAAGCAAAACAGGTCTCTGATCTAAGCAATCACATGAAAGATGTGTCAGACATTGCAAAACTAATGATGAAAGACCCAAGCATCTTCAGAATAGAAATGATTAGCTCCTCACAACAACAGAGAGCTGTAGAAGAATATAAAGAGTTTCTAAATCGAACCTTTAAAGGAGCTGAGATAATTATTCATACAGAAGACCAAAAAGTCAGTTATGATCCACAAAATAAAGCTCGAAAATCTCGACCGATGAAACCTGCCTTACTCTTGGAATGAATTTACTAGAGAAAATGTTAAAAAAGGAATAAAAAACAATCATTTTTGTTTTTTCTAATTTTGGCTCTATCTCCAGAATTCCAATGTTTTATGGCCATATAATATTGCTCAATGGATATATTTTTAAGTGAATCACTTGAGAGAGTGTTTGCACATAGGGCAGTTACAAAAATAATCTAATATTATATGCTGATATAAACACAGAAAGGTTAAATATAGCGCGATATTAATAAAACCCGTAACAGAACAAAGCCCTTCTACGCACGAGGATGAACGAATGATGCAACCCAATTCGAAAATCGACGGAATTACCTTAAAAAAAATGATGATTACTGCTGCAAGTAACTTGGAGCAAACTAAAGAAGAAATAAATGCAATAAATGTATTTCCAATACCTGATGGAGACACTGGTGTTAATCTGTTTTTAACTATTAGAACTGTTGTGGAGCAATTCAATGAAATTGATCCAACTTCTATCCAAGAAGCAGCACAACTTATTACAAAAGGGAGTTTTCTAGGAGCTAAAGGAAATTCAGGAGTTATTATCTCCCAATTTTTCCAAGGTTTTAGCTCTGAGGTTGAAGAACATGATGAAGTAGGAATTGAAGAATTCGCTGTTGCTCTAGAAGCAGGAAGTGAATGGGCCTATGAAGCAGTACTACATCCTACCGAAGGAACTATTTTGACAGTTATCAAAGATACCGCAGTTAAAGCTAAAGCTGTAGCAGCTAAGGGAGGAAACTGGTCAGAAATGATTACAGAAACTTACGCTACAGCACTCAAATCACTAGAGAACACCCCAAATCTTTTACCTGTGTTAAAGGAAGCTGGAGTTGTTGATGCTGGAGCAAAAGGCTTTGTTAATGTCTGGTTAGGTTGGTGTTTCCAACTGATGGATAGTTTGGGCATTAAGATTGCTCATATCGAAGAAGAATTCGAAAAATTACAAAAAGGCAATTGATTGCCACTTTTCTTTACTTCTATTTGAAAAAAGAATAGAGTTGTTAAATCGTTTATTCGTACTTATCTATTTGATTTAACACTTTTTCTGCAAAGTTTTTGGTGTTTATTCCAAACTCTACTTTGTTCCCTCTTGATCTTACTGCTATTGTCTGAGATTCGATTTCTTTATCTCCAACATTAAGGATATAAGGAATCTTTTGCATAGTCGCTTGTCTTATCTTGTATTCCATTCTATCACCACTGAAATCAGATTCAGCTTTGATTCCAAGCTTTCGTAAATCAGCAACTACTTCTTTTGCATATTCAATATGATTGTCAGTAATTGGAATAACAATTGCTTGAATTGGGCTCAACCAAACGGGTAATTTTCCTGCATAATGTTCAATTAATATTGCTAGAAACCTTTCAGTAGCCCCATAAATTGTTCGATGAATAACAAATGGTCTGTGCTTCTGTCCATCTTCACCTATATAATTTATATCGAATCTATCTGGCAAATTGAAATCTACTTGAATTGTAGCAAGTTGCCATTTTCTACCAATTGCATCCTTGACATCAATATCAATTTTTGGGCCATAAAATGCTCCATCTCCTTCTTTAATTTTATAATCAATTTCAACTCTTTCCATAGCTCTCATCAGGGATTTGGTTGCATGATCCCAACCTTCATCAGTTCCAATAGCGTATTCAGGCTTAGTACTTACAAAGAATTCCCATTCTTTAAAACCGAAAGTTTTGTAAAAATGATTTACCATCTCAACTACGCCAACAATTTCATCTTCAAGTTGGTCTGGGAGCATAAATAGATGAGCATCATCTTGGGTAAAGCCCCTTATTCTAAATAATCCGTGTAAAGCACCAGATAACTCATACCGATAAACAGTCCCCATTTCTGCGAATCTAACAGGTAATTCACGATAAGAATAAGTTCGACGATTATAAACCATCATGTGCCCTGGACAATTCATTGGTTTTACATACCATTTTTCTCCTCGTAAATCTACGGGAAACATATGTTCTAAGAAATACTCTGTATGGCCACTAGTTTTCCAAACTAATTCTTTAAAGATGTGAGGAGTTTGAATTATATCATAACCAGCTTTCTTGTGTTCATTTTCCCAGAAATCACTCATAACCTTAAGAATAGTTCTCCCTTTGGGGAATATTAGAGGCATTCCAGGTCCCCATTCATCGGCGGTATCAAAAAGATCAAGTTGTTTTCCTAACACTCTATGATCTCTTTTTTTTGCCTCTTCAAGCATTCTCAAATGTTTCTTGAGTTTTTTCTCCGAAGTGAAAGCTACACCATATACCCTTTGCAATGATTCTCGCTCTGCATCTCCCCTCCAAAATGCTGATGAAACGTGCAGTATTTTAATAGCTTTTATCTTACTGGAACTTGGGATATGGGGACCTCTACATAAATCTTTGAAATGTCCTTGATCATGAGAATAGAAAGAAATTGTCGCTTCTTCAGATTCTTTGAGAATTTCAACTTTGAACTTGTTCTTCTCTTTCGTCTCATAATACTTAATTGCTTCTTCTTTTGTAATTTCTTCCCTTAGAAAAGGAGTATCTGCTGCAATAACTTCTTCAACCTTTTGCTGTATTTTTTCTAGATCCTCTTGAGTAAATGGTTTTTCAATATAGAAATCATAGTAAAAACCTACGGGATCAATGCTTGGTCCTATTGTGGGGCGAGCTTCTGGAAATAAGTCAACAACTGCTCCTGCCATGATGTGTGCAGCGCTGTGATTTAGAACGTGAAGGGAATCCTCTGACTTGTCTGTTAATATCTCAAGTTTGTCATCTTCCTTGATTTCTTTATTTAAATCAACAAGTTTTCCATTTATCTTTGCAGCAATCGCAGCTTCTGCTAATCTTGGGCTAATCTGTTGTGCTACATCATATACAGCTGCACCCTTTGGTACATCAATTTTGCTACCATCTGGTAGTTCTACTTTAACCATATTATCACCAAAAAACTATTTCTCGAGAGGACAGGAATCTTACTTAACTGTAGGTTATTAACAAGACCATCAGTAAAGTGTTTCCCATTCACCTAACATTATCTTCATTGTTTTTATCAATAATATATTTAAAAAAGTTATTACGTATTCATTTCCTAATCACAAGATTTAATACTCGTTTAGATTTTTCTTGAAACAGAAAAACCTAGAATGCTTCTAAAGTTGGTTTGGGATAAGAGGTAATAGATATAATGCAAAGAAAACACTTCGCGGGACTCTCAGTTTTTCAAGCGATGGCTATGTTTAGAAGAGGAATTTTCTACTTTTTCTTGAGCATTTATCTGTATGAATTTTTAGGTGTCTCAACAACAGAGATGACTCTTTTTGCAACCTTACCAATGATTGCCAATATTGTTGCACAATCAGCCCTATGGGGGAGAATATCCGACAAATTCAAAAAACGCAGATTGTTGATTATTTTTGGTGAGCTTTTTGCTGCAATAGGCTATTTGATTGTATTCTGGATACACGTTTCTCTTAATAAGGAGAAGGTGGGAGTTGGTCAAATTGGAGACGTACTTTTCTCCCAATCTGAAATTCTATTACATTACTCTGATTTAATGTCATCAGAAATCCAGAATATACTTCGAATGTCAGCCTATACTATCATAATTGGTTTTACCATTATTGAAGCTGGTTGGTCCAGCAGCAATCTTGGATGGTCAACACTAGTAGCAGATTTAACAAAAGAAACTGAAAGAAGCAAAGTGATGGGATTGTTACAGTTCATCGGAGGGATAGGGAATGTTTTGGGTGTAACTGCGTGTGGATTTCTTTATCAGGATGGGTTAGGATTTTGGAATGGGAATCTATTCTATATTTCTTCTGGAATAATGGTTTTCAGCATGTTTGCACTATTTTTAATCCCTGAATCGTATGCTGATATAAAGGATGAATCGAGCGTGGATCAAAAGAGTAGTAATAGTGATGACAACAATAAGACCACACCTAGAGTCAAAGATATCACGAGCAAGGATTGGGCATGGAAATTATTCATCTGGTTGATAATAGTCTTAGCAATTGTGAATATAGGTGGAAATAGTATCGGACAACTAGTTCAGATATATGTAAGACTACCAGATACGTTCAATTCCACGGACGTTATAGTTGCACAGTTACGAAATACAAGCAGTATAGCTATGATTATTGGTGGACTATTAATTGGTTTGCTAGCAAAACGTTTTGGAGAAGTAAAGTTGCTTTTAGTAGGATTTATAGTTCTATTTATTGGAACAATATCTTTGCCTTTTGCACCCCATATCACCATATTCTTTATTTATATGGCGTTAAAAGGAACTTCAAGAGTATGGATACAAACTACTTCATACTCGATGGTTAATAAAATAGTTCCTCTTGAGAAAAGAGGGAAGATGATGGGATACTATAATTCAGCATTTTATTTGTCTTGGGGATTAGGAGGGACGATGATAACAGGTCCAATTGCAGATACTCTAATAAATCAAAACTTTAGCGTATCATTTTCCTATGAGATTACCTTTTACGTGGCCGCATTTTTAGTGTTGGTAGGAATACTGGTCTATGTATTAAAACGACCAAATGATTTTAAGCTGTTGGCAGAAGTATCTAGTTCAAAAAGATAGTTCGTTTTTATTCAATGAAGATATAATCCTCAATCTTTATTCCTTTTTGACGAACCATACTTTGCATCAATTCGTCTCCTTCAGCTTTCAGAACTCTAACTGGAATATCTGGAAAACGAGGATGGTTTGTTATTATTCTTGGCTTGAAGTTAACTATGGCTCTTATATCGTCAAGTAGAGATTTAAGAGAAGCTTGCGTCCCAGCATATTTTGATCCTGCACACAAAATAATTACCTTAGCTTTATCCCAAGGATTCGGAATTAATCCAATTATGCCTGCTAATAAACCCAAATCTGAATGCTCACTATAGGTTTCATTTGTGAAAGAACTGTAAATATTCTTGCTAAGAGGTGACAAAAAACGAATTGGAAGACTATCACCATATAACTTCATAATCTCTGAAGTTATTTTATTTACTGCACCTGAACCTATCACTAACATATTTTCTGTCTTCGCATGACCGGCTTGATAATCTAGTAACGATCCAATCAATATCTTATCTATTGGGATTTTCTTTACTTTGTGTGCCCAATAAGTAAACATTTGTGTTATTTCAGGAGTATAAAGTGCATCAATTGTACTTGCTGCATCAGTCATCCATGAACCATAGACTATATTCAGTTTGAAACTATCACCAAACACTAAACAGTCTGGGAAATCGTTCCAAGAATATTGAAAATTAAAATCAAGTTTTGTAGGCCATTCAATATCTTCGTATTCAAAGAGGAGGTTTCTGAAGAATTCACTTGAAAGAATTTCATGATTTGGTGAGTAAAAGACTCTATTAGAACCCCCTAATTTCACTTTTTGCCTCTTGATCAATTTTAGCTCAGTAAGTCTATCAAGTATATTGTAGATGGTGCTTCTGTTTGTAATAGGCAAACGATTCAGTAGTTCAGTTGCTGATACAGAACGGGAAAACGAGATTATTTGTGAAAGAACCATTCTTCTCGATGAGTCTGAAAGATACAAGGAAATTTCTTTTTGCTCTGACATTGAATAAATTCTCCTTAGATAATATTTATGATTTGATTTTGTCATATAGACTTATAACAATTTCTTCTTTTAGAGCTTTATTGGTGGGTAGCCCACTCTAATAGGGTAAACAATGTACACTCCTACCCGGTCCACACTATGAATAGGTAGCGCTTGCGAATCGTCTTTAAGTAAAATGTTGTAAGCAGCGTTAACATCAACATTGATTAAAACACCTGTTGCGGGACGAAACAAGCCACGATGCACTCGCTTCCCTTTGTAGTTGGATTGTTTCTGGGGGGACTCATTGTCTAGAAAACTACATTTAGAAACATAACTCTCTTCTATTTTTGCAACCTTCATCCCTTTCTCTTCTGCTTTATTATAGTGGAGGAGTTGTATGAGAACAAATAAAACTGTTTAAACAAATAAATAAGATTAGAACTCTTATGGACAATACTTAAGAATGAATGCGTATTCAAGCATAATTGATACAAAAATTTTAGACAACTATTCTTGTATCAAAGGTTGTGGAAGTGATAAAAATAAATAAAAACATATTTATAAAGTATACATTTGTCATATTACTTCTTTGGAGTTTCTTACTATTAGAACCGAATCTACTTGCAAATCCTGCAGAAGGGAATGCACAAGAACTAGATTCTACTAAAGAAGTTAATAGAATATTTGAACAAAATATCCTAAATGAACAGGATTTAGATTTCTTTGAAACGATTGGAATAATGAGTAAAACTATAGCTTACACATTATCAAATGCTGGTTATACAACCCATATATACTACGATAAGGCAACTTTTGTGACAACAGAGAAACATCTAATAATAATTGGTCATGGATCTGAAGCTAGTGATAAATATTTTATAGAAGATTTGGATACAGAAACTATTATTAATTTAGCTAATCAATTTGAATTTACTGCGTTATTATCTAGGTAAATCTAGTGAGATCATACAATCTAGTTTGAACGTTTTATCTTTCGAAGATGAAGTAAATACTGTTGATGCTCTCAAACATCTATCTGAGTTCCTTAATGTTGAGATAGAAACACATCAAAGTATGGGTATATTTACCTTATTTGATCCATTTCCAGGTTTGGATCCTGGACCAGGTGGAGGTAGTGGAGACCCTCTAGGAGAAGGTTGGGTTTCTCAAACAGCAAGCGTTACCTATGATAGTATTTGGTACTACTTCAATCTAAGAACTGCTTCAGGAGCAGCAGAATTTGAACAATTTATAAATACTTATCCATCCCAAAATGTTGCTATAAGATACAAAGGCTATTTTAATTATAAAGATCCTGAAAGTTCATCAGCATACGGATGGATGGAAGATGAAGATGGAGCACTTATACCAGTTATACTGAATTTTGATGTTAAAATTGTTTGGAAAGAAGTGATTATTCCAGGAGGATCTGAAATCCATTGTTTCTTAGTTGGATTGGATTATAAATACAATAATGTAGAAGATCCAAGATACAGTTACACGGAAGCAGATTTAAATGATACAAACTGTAATGAACATTTAATGGACATCTATGGATCAATAATGTTGATATGTGCAACATTTACTGCAACATTCGCAACACTTGGTATAACAATATTTATGAAAGGCATTGGATTATCCCTATTATCAACATCTCAAATCGGAAGCTATGCATTTTCAACAATTGCAGCTATCAATCTTGCATCTTCTGTATGTTTGATAATAGCGGCTGTAGCTCTTATTATCTTGATTGTAGTTATAATTTTGTACTTTCTAGAAGCTTCTTCTTGTTAGATTAAAAAGAGTGAAAACAATGACAGAACAAAAGGAAATAAATGAAATAAACAACGCGAAAAAGATACCGACAAATAAATTGAAACACATTATGAAAAACAGTCCGTTCCTTAGATATTTGATTATCTTACTATCTGTGTTTGTTATTCTAGCAATCACTAATATAGTAATAATGTTATTGCCAATAGATCCGGACACACTAAGTCAAAAATTTGCTTCTTCATTTATTTTTATAATTTTAGCATTGGTAGTACTTATGATCAGCTTTTTGATTTATATGCTACCGCTACTTGTTCTAATTTTCAAAATAAAGAAAACAGATGCTCAAATAGGGATAAAAGAAGAACAGATGAATACAATGATGATTCCTGGGATAGCTGTTTTTATATTAGGTGTCATAGTAAATGTCATGGCAATTATTAGATATTTTATCTAATATTTTCCTCTTTTTTCTTTTCTTCATTAAATCACTGTTGAACTTTTGTAGAAACATTTGCTTGCTATAAAAAACTGTGATAAATGATTTATATTCAAAGGACTAAAAATCAGAATCGTTTGAGGTTATAGAACATAAGAAAATGCTTATCTGTTTATATTGTGAAACAAAATTAGAAAAAGTGGAAGATGAACGTTCTGTAGATTGTTTAAATTGTGGGAAGAAAGCACCTTACTGTGAGATAGGTAGAAATATTCTGGTGGGAGGAGAATAAGTGGCAAAATCAGCAGTTTGTGGAATATGTTTCATGAAGTTACTCATAAAAAACTTCGGGACATTGAGCATTTATTTTAAATAAAAAAGTGAACAGTTAAGAAGAGGTTAGGAGAAGGGAAATTGGGAACAAAATGATGATTACAGAAAATGATGTTATACCTATCTTAAAAGAATTAATTAAACTAAAAACAGAGAATCCACCCGGATTTACTATGAACGCTGTTAAATATCTCGAAGAAGAACTAGAAGAGTGTGGGATACACAGCGAAATTCAAGAATATTCTGAAGGAAAGGCAAATATAATTGCAGAATATGGAGACGGAGTAAAAAGTATTATTCTTACAGGTCACCTCGATACGGTTCCAGCAGGTGATGAAAATAAATGGAATTTTCCTCCTTTTTGTTCTATAGAAGACGATGGAAAAATTTATGGTCGTGGATCAACAGATATGAAGGGTGCTGTAGCAGCTTTTATTGCAATTATGAAGTATCTAAAAGAAAATGATGTAAAAATAAACAAAAAGATAGTCTTTCTAGGAACATCTGATGAAGAAATTGGTATGGATGGAGCAGTTGTAGCTAAAGATTCAGGTATAATGGAAAATTGTGATTTTGTCGTAATAGGAGAACCAACAGATCTCAAAGTTGCAATAGCAGAAAAAGGTACTTTATGGATTAAAGTAATAGTTGAAGGGGAGTCTGCACATGGATCAACACCCCATCTAGGTATAAATGCGATTGAAACAGCAGCCGAAGTCATCCCATTAATGAAAACAGCTATTCCTAGTTTCGAACATAAAATACTTGGAAAATCAACCCTTAATATTGGAAAAATTGAGGGTGGTACATTAATCAACGTAGTTCCAGAATATTGTGAGTTTAAGTGTGATTACAGAGTTGTCGCAGATGAGTTAAGGGGACAAATAAAAGAAAAAATTGAAGATATTGTAAAGTCTGTAAATAATCGAAGTGAAGCAAAAGTTAGTATCGAAATCATACATGAAGTACCAGCAATTGAACTCAAAGATTCTCCTGAATTCTTACAAGTACTAGCTAGGAATGCTAAACAAAATGAGGATGATTTCATAGGTGTTAACTATGGAACAGATGGAGCCATGCTAGTTCCTATTTATGACACACCTTTTGTAATAATAGGACCAGGCAATCTTGATCAACTCCACGTAACTGATGAGTATACTGAGAAAGATAAAGTCATCACATTTGCTAACCTGATTCTTAAATCTATTCTGGAGAGTTTCTCTATTTAAAGAAACTTCCACTTTTCTTTTTGAAAAAGTATTTGCAAAGGTTTTAAAGGAAAAAATGACATAAATTCATGAAGATATGTGTCTAAGATGACTGATGAAAGCTCGTTAAATCAAGGTTCAGAGGAATTCTTAGGGGACATAATAGATATCAGTAAAATTGCTGAAAGCTTCCGAAATGAAAACTATGGTTTTTCCAAAAATGAATCGAAAATTCTATTTAATCTCGAATCTTCTTTGTTTGAATGTCTAGATTATGGTTGGGAAATTGACAATATACTCGAAGATGGAGAATTAACTCCTTTTGAATTTGACCAATTATCTATGCATGTTAATCAAATTGACGAAATTATCAATAATATTGCAGAAACACATAAGGAAAACATAGAAACTGTAAACAAAATCATTCATTTCTACAATGAGATCGAAGGATTAATCAAAAAATCGTACTATACAGAAGATATAAGAAAAATGACCAAAATTACCGCGGTCAAACACAAGGCATATTCAATAGATGAAACACTATTTTATGACAGTATAAAGGCTCTAAATAACATCTTACAGAAGAAGAAAATTTCTGGTGAAAGCGATGAAATATCAAAATCAGAGAGAGAGATTGTTTGTTTAGCAAAAATCCTAGGCACAATGGAACAGAAAGTTGTTTTTAATATTCTTTATACAAAACCAACCCTAATTCTAAAAACTTTTTTGACTTCTTTGGAGGTTTTAGAAGCTACGATAATGCCAATTTATGAACTTATCAAAGAATCATATTATTTGGAAAAAATACAAGCCGCCAAAGAAGGATTAGCGAAAATAGCTGAAAATGAAGATTTCGACATTGGTAACACAATCTCAATAAAAGGGTTGTTCAATAGAAAAAGAGGCATAAGCAAGATTGAAGAGCTAAGTGATGTCCTTAAAGGTTTTAACTAGTAAAATAAAATAGAGTTGCGATTTAACTCATAAAACAGTTATATTTTCTTTGGAAAAAGGTTTTTAACAAGTATTAAAATCTGAAATTATGCGTGACAAAACTGAGAATGTTGCTGATTTTGTTGCATATGGAATAAAATGTTGTGAAAAAAACAACGTTGAATATGCAGATGTTAAATTCATGAATACTCAGATGGAAGAAATTTCCTATAAAAATGAAACTTTGGATCGAATCAGTCGATTAGACAAAGTTGGTATTGGAATTAGATGTTTGGTAAACAAAAGTTGGGGATTTGCCAGTACAAATGAGTTAACCAGAGATAAAGTGACTGAATTAGTTGAAAAAGCTGTAAGAATAGCTAAAGCCTCCTCTTTAGTCAAAAAATTTGACATTGAATTAGCAGATGAGCCCATCTATGAAGATACAGTAAAAACTCAGATGAAGAAAGACCCGTTTGAAGTAGAATTAAGTGAGAAAATGGAGGTTCTTCAAGAGAGTGTAAAACGTATTAGAGAAGTATCAGAGAGAATTAAGGTAGCAACTAGTCATTATGTGAGTAGAAAAGATAATATGGTTCTATATACAACTGAAGGAACAAAAATAGATCAAACAATTGTATTCTGTGGTGGGGGAGTTGCAGCTACAGCTGTTGAAGGGGGAGAAGCGCAAACTAGGAGTTTACCTGCTAGCTTCCGAGGAGATTTCCACACTCAAGGTCATGAGTATTTTGAAAGTCTTAACCTTGTAGATGTATCAGAGCAAACTGCTCATGAAGCAATAAAGTTACTAAAAGCAGAAAAGATGCCAAGCGGAAAAGCAACAATAATTCTTGGTCACTCACAACTTGCTCTTCAAGTACATGAGAGCTGTGGCCATCCAACAGAATTAGATAGAGCGATTGGTTATGAAGCTGCTTATGCTGGAACTAGTTTTCTAACACCTGATCTTTTGAATAAAGATTACAAGTATGGAAATGAGTTAGTTACGATGGTAGCTGATGCAACAGTAGCAGGTGGTTTGGGTACTTTTTATTATGATCACGAAGGAGTGCAAGCACAGAAAAACATTCTTGTGGACAAGGGTGTTTTTACTGGATTCATGTCTTCAAGAGAAACAGCCAAAGCTATAGGATTAGAAAGAAGCTCTGGAGCCACACGTTCTATGGGATATGATAGAATACCAATTGTGAGAATGACTAATGTTAATCTTGAACCGGGAGATTGGGAATTTGATGAATTAATCAAGGACACAAAAGAAGGATATTTTCTGGAAACAAATAGAAGTTGGAGCATTGATGACATACGCATGAATTTCCAATTTGGCACAGAAATAGGTTGGAAGATTGAAAATGGTGAGATGACTAAAATGATTAAAAACCCAACATATGAAGGGATTACACCTGAATTTTGGGGAAGTGTGAGTGGAATATGCAATAAGAATCACTGGAAAATTTTTGGAACACCAAATTGTGGCAAAGGGGAACCTTCACAAGCTGCTTATGTTGGTCATGGTATTTCCCCAACAAGATTTGAAGGAGTTAGAATAGGTATTTTACAATAAACATCTATTCTCTTTGCAATTAAATTCTTTCTTCCACGTATAATTTTATGTATTCAACCACTTCCGAGGTAATTGTACTAAATCTGTTCGTTATTCTAATTACTCCATTACTATTCATTATTCATACTCTATCTTCTATTCTATTAATAGTATTAAGTACCTGCACTTTGATTTCAATAAAAGACAAAAAATTGCACAGATTCTAGCTTTATCAATAAAAATGAAAGGTTTAATCATATCTAACTCATTATATATTTGTTCAACTTTACCATACCAATATAAGAACAACAAAACTCTAGTTTCCATCTCTACTCCAAGCTTTTTCTCAAGAATAGTTTAAACAACAAAACATATGTATCATATGTAGTTCACATGTATTGCATAAAGAAGAAAACTCCTAAAGAAGAATTCTTAAGACAATCAAAGAAGTATTACATATTATTAATTATTTTGAATTTTTAAGATTAGATGGTGTTGTAGAACTAAAATATTCACTAGAAAAATTACGAAAGAATCTTATCAAATAAATAAAGGAGAAAGCAAGATGTTAGACGAAAAAAAACCCTCTGAAATAGAACATATTCTTTGTGAAAAAATAGAAAAAACTTTTGAGAAAAACAAAAAGGAAATTTTGGAGTGTTTCAAAGATACAGAGGAAATACATGATATTAGGTTAGATTTCATGGATTATGTTACGATCAAAGTTATCTGTGAAAAAGAAGTATCGATTTATGGAGAGGATATCGATAGAGCAAGAAAGAAAATAAAGCAGATATTTCACCCGCATATGATTAAAAAAGATCAAGAAAGAGAAGATATAGAGTATTCCTTCTTTTGTGGTGATACACTTACAAAAACTGCTGTAGACACTGGTGTTAAAACAATAGTAGATATACCTCAATGTAAACAATATGAACATCTTAGAGAAACAGATATCGAAGAATATTACAGAATAGTTACTTCTTTGGATTTATCAGAATACTACAGACTAATGGAATGGATTACTTTCATTTTTGATTGTTGGTTACCACCTGATGTAGATATGGGTTGTAATCGTTGCCATGAAGGAAAAAGAATAAATTTATTCTATTGTGACCATTGTACAAGTACTTTAACAAAACTAATTCAAGGATAAATTTGTTTTCTCATTAACATGAAAAGTTTAATCTTTCATAGAAAAAGACAGATAAGACCAACAAACCTTTCTATGCCTGTGCCACTTCCTCCGTATGGTATTCACAGATTTCTTCAAATCCAGTCCTTTCTCCAGTCATCATAGTTATCAGGAAGTTTTTCTGACTCATCAAGAGTATTATTGTTGAGTTTTTTTCTATAATAAGTTTCATTATTCTTAAAAATATCATACCAAGCTGAATTAATCAGTTCATTTATGAAAGGGATAAATACTAGGTTTAGTAGTACTAATAGTATTGTTAGAATACTTAGAACCAGGATTATCACAGGTGATTCAATTACAATGATAGTAATTAGGACAGTAATTAAAATAACACTAAAAATTATCTGCCAATTAGAACGTCTTTTATCCTGTTCGAATAGGATTTCTTTACTATTTTTTTTCTCTTGTTTTTTTATACTTTCAAGATTGAATATTTTCATTTTAATCAATTCTTACATATAATATTAACATATATATCCTCATAATTCAATATAAAAGGACATCCTTACATTTTATTAGTTTTTTTCAAATGAGAAAACCTAATGATGTTTTTGATTTCAAATGCTACCCTCAAATTTTAGCCACTTTCTTATTATCATTTAAATATGGAAATAAAAATTGCATAGAAGTGTAAAAAAAGGTAGTATTTGAGAAATATTAGAAACAAACTTTTGTAAGTGAAGAAAACCTATCTTCTTCATATAGTATGAGCATTTACTTTTTCAATCTTCTTTGCTTGAATCTTTAATTTCAGTAACTAAACGTTCATACATAAAAAACTAATAACTAAACTAAGCATGCTGTTTAAAATAGTGTGAAAATATTAAATGAATAGATAGAAATAATGAACAGAATAAACTATAAATCTAGTGATGTGTTATAATATGACCAGTTTCAATGGTAAAACTTCCAAAG
>BPTK01000014.1 GCA_023705905.1 Candidatus Heimdallarchaeota archaeon | reverse complement strand
TACTTTTTCCTTTCAAAGAATTAATCTTTCTGGCTTATCCTGGTTACAATTTGAATTTAATATTAGAACAAATAAGCATATACAAGGAATTATTAGAAGATGCCTTTTCAGAAGTTTCTCTCAATGATTTGAAATTCTCTCTAAACATTACATCTGAAACTAAACACATAAAATTACCTAAAATTGCTGAATTAGAATTGAAGGAAATAAAATATAAAGTTCAGCAAGACACGCCAATTGATTCCATTTTAAGAGATAGATTTCTGAACACTCAAGATGAATCTATAGTAGAAGCTGGAGAAATTGCTACTATAATTGATTTGTGGAGAAAAGTAAGGTCAAAACCAACTGAATATAGACCATCTATTCAAGAATATTATTCAGATAGAGGGGAACAAGTTTTTGAAGTGGAATTTGATGATGGACATATTGAAAAAATCAGTTTTCCCAAAGGAAAATTAATTCGCAAAATTGAAGGAAATCTCTCACTTTTGTGTTCTATTGAAGAAATTGCACCTGGTGACGAATTAGTTATATTTCAGTCCGATACTAGGGAAAGTCTCGATAATTTTTTATTACACCATCTTTCATCAAATTCTGATGTTTCTATAGAAGAAGTATTAGAACCTTTTATCTGCTTAAGTATTTTCTCCTCAACATTATCACGTTTAACTTCTGCTACTTCTTACGAAAATTCTAGTTTTAATGAACTTTATTGGTTGGAGGAAAAAGAAAGAAAAGTACTGTTTTCAATTTTGAAGGGATTTATGAATAATGAGAAGCATGAGTATTTCTTATCATTAAGCAATAATTATCTAATTAAGAAATTGAATCTAGACAAGCTAAAGAATATTATTCAAAACGATAGAATCACTTATTCAAAGATATATAAAATTGCAAAAGAACTAGGAATTTCGATTGCAGAGGGCACATTCAAAACTTTTTGCTCCTCTTCGTTAAGAAATGAGAAACACTACTATTTTAGAAATGAAAATGATTTACTTATTCTAGGACAACTATTCAATAATCAATTCATAATAGAGAATTATCAAGAAATCAACGAAATGGGTAAAGATATTGGTTCATTTTTGCAGGTGATAGGGAGAACAATTTCAAGAATAATTAGTGGTAGAATTGACCCATTGAATGAGTTAGATATCCTAATTGAAGGAAGATTAAAGAAATGTAAGGTTTTAGCAATCTAACTAGAGATATACAGATTAAAATAATGACTATTTCTAAAGTTTAAATATCTCTTTAAATAAAGTAATATGAGATAATTATCATGCCAGATAAAGTTTTAGCTAGTCTTGAACCTCAGATTGTTTGGAGCATTTTCGAAGAAATAACCAAAATTCCCCGTCCTTCAAAGAAAGAAGAAAAGATTCGTTCTTGGATAAAGATTTGGGCAAAGGAAAACAAAATTAAAGTTAAGGAAGATCGGGTAGGCAATCTACTTTTATCTAAAAAAGTCTCTACTGGAAAAGAAAAATCCCCCACTCTAGTTTTCCAAGGTCATTTAGATATGGTTTGTCAGACTGCCCCAGATTCCAAAGCTGACTGCGAAAAAGATTCTCTAATTATTCTAACTGATGGTAAACTAGTCTATGCTGAAGGTACTTCTCTTGGAGCTGATAATGGTATAGGTATAGTGCTAGGTCTTGCTGCTCTAATTGATGAAGAACTAGAACATGGTCCTCTTGAAGTGCTTTTGACCGTTGATGAAGAAACTGGTATGACTGGTGCTCTTCGAATGAAAAAAGGGTTCTTTACAGGTGATTATCTTCTTAATCTTGATAGCGAAGTCTTGGGAGAAATAACAATTAGCAGTGCTGGAGGAGGAGATACAATACTAACTATCCCCGTAGAAAAGATCTCTGTTAAAGGTTGGAAAGGAATAAGATTAGAGATTAGTGAGTTGCTAGGCGGGCATTCGGGGATGGAAATTGATAAAAGAAGGTTGAATGCTATAAAAGTGGGAGTAGATGCATTAACAAAGGTACAAGATTATCTAGAAAAACAAGAAGAGAAAAATGCTAAACTATTGCTAAGCAATATTTCTGGGGGGACAGTACTCAATGCTATTCCAGGAGAGTTTACTTGTGATTTTCTTGTTCCTAAAGGAAACAAAGCTATGGTATTGAAAGTTTTGAATCATTGGAAGAGAACAGCTGGTTCAATGATGAAAGAATTTGAACCTAAGATAAAAATAGAGATATCTGAAATAAAACTAAAAGATGCAAAAGGATTTTCAGCAGAACAAACAGCTGATATTTGCTCATTAATCTCCGAACTACACCATGGAGTGATATCTATGAGTTCAGAAATTGAGGGATTGGTTCAAACTTCAAACAATCTAGCAGTGGTTAAGACATTAGCTGATAGAGTAGAAATATCAGTAAGCACGAGAAGTTCAGTTGACGAAAAATTGAATGAAGCAAGAGAAAAAATCAAGATCCTAGGTGAATCATTAGGAGCTGAAGTGAGTTTAACAGAAACTTATCCTGGATGGAAACCCGATTTAGATTCTCCTTTCCTTAAGATGGTTAAAGAAAATTATGAAGAAGTACTAGGAAAGGAAGTTAAGCTGGAAGCATTACATGCAGGATTGGAGTGTGGGATGTTTCTAAAATTAAATCCAAAACTTAGTGTTTCATCAATTGGTCCAACGATAAAAAATGTTCATACAACAGAAGAGTATGTGGAAGTAGAAAGCGTTGCAATTATCTGGGAAGTAGTGAAAAAGATAATTGGTTCAATGGAGAATATTGCACAACAATAAGTAGAAAAAGAAAACCACTTCTCTCTAATTATTTTTATTTCTTCTTCTTCCTTTGGAGTAGCCATGATTGTTTCTCCCCTACTTCTCCCAGATTAATGTTAGCTTTTTATAGGAAAATCTACTAAAAATACTGATCCCTGAATGACGAGAAATAGAGTGAGAACAACTGTAAAGGTGAAAATTAAAACAGAAGTGCTCACTGCTCGGAAAAAGAGAAAATTAGAACAGATTACTGGAAGAGATTCAAGAACTATTCACCATTTTCTTAAGGTAATTTACCATAATGAAAATCACCTTATGAGTGTAAAAAATAGGAAGAAAAAAGTGAATAAAACTAAACTAGATCAACTAACCTTGACAACGACAAAAAATACTGCATACACATCTCGCCCAAAGGTTAGACATGATTTGAAGAAACGCTTTCCTCGCTCCTCTCATGATGAACTACAAGAATGTAGAGACAACGCAACAGCTATTTATCACAGTCAACAAGCTCTCAACTCTTCCCCTGCTAAAAAAACTTCACCAAAGAAAATACCTCGAACACAATCAGTAAATAAGAATAGGTTCATTCTTACTTGTTCCCCTTCCAACTCCATTGCTCGATGGTGGGTAGGGATAAGAGACTCTCTAGATACGCGGAAAAACAACACTCGCAATCACGAAAAATTGTGGTTACCTCTGGCATGTTCTCCCTATCACGAATATAAACTCCAACAAGGAAAAATACAGGCTCTTGAAGTGCTCTACTATCCCAAGAAAAAGGAATGGTGGGTACATTTCATACTGCTTCATGCTCCAGATAAATACTCTTCTTCTCATCCTCCAGCTGTGCTGGGGATAGATCTAGGAATCAATAAACGTGCAGTAAGTGCACTCTTAACTCCGAAAGGAGTAATTAATCGTCACGAGATCAGATTTTGGTCTGATAAGACACGAAAAAGACTACTAAAGGAAAAAGAAAGAGAAATCGCCAAACTACAGAAGATTTTAGCTAAACCTAGTTTGAGTTTTGGAAAGAGAAAACAAGTTCTCTATAAACTGAAATTGCTTAGAAAGAGGCAAAGAGCGAAACATAATCTAACTGACCACACCTATGTCAATAAACTCGTTAAATACATTCTCTCGGTTGGAAAAAGGTATGACCTTTATGTGGTGGTAGGTTTTCCCATCCTCATCCGTAAGAGTCATTATCGAGGAAACCAACAACCACGAACACGTAAAAGCGTCCATAAATGGAATTATAGAAGAGTTGCAGAATTACTTAAATTCAAGCTCTCACTTCATGGTTGGGAAGAGTACAGAATCCTGGCTATTGGTGAATCGTGGACCTCTTCTACATGTTCTCGCTGTGGCTCCTATCACACTACCCGTCCCAACCAACCTACCTTTATCTGTAACAACTGTGGATATCAAGTTAATGCTGATTTGAATGGAGCGAAAAACATAGCAAAAAGACTAATCAAGTATGTTTTGCAACCAAAGTATAACTCAATAAAAGATCTAGTTAGTGGGAAGTTTTTCCCTCTCAGTTCTTTTCGTGTCTTCCCTGTCCTAAGCCAATGGCTACAGACAAAGCAGAGTCATCTGCTTACCCCCGGAGCTGGAGTGAGTACCTAAGGTGCTCAATAACACTGTCTCCAGTAATGAGTCCCGGTGAGGAGATGAACCCTCTCACCTCCACTAACACTGTGTGTTGGAGGTGTAATCCCAGAACTTGAAAGTCCCTACGCTACTACTTACTGCTATGCTACCTTGTACGTTCTTGGGTTGGGAAGAGTCCTCAAAATTATTTGCCACTACCTATAAGTGGGGAAAGTGGGAAAAATAACTCATCTCGTTACATTGATACAGAAGAATTTATTTCTTCTTTGAATAGATCTCTTTTTCCTTTTTTCTTAGGAAAGCTAAAGCTATCATTGTTTTGTTATCGCTAATGTTCGCTACAACAGCCCAAGCATTGTGAACTCCTTTAGCTTTAATCCTATTCGGTAATCCTTCTACTGTGAAGTTTGCATAGATTGCTGGTATTCCTTCCTCTGGATACTCACACATATCCATATGGTCATCTTCTTGAATTAATCTGATTTCTGATAGAAGGTCTCCAGTTTTGTCAAAATCATCAGCTGCAACAAATTCAGCAAAAGGGTAGTTATCAATAAAAACCACCACACGTTTTCTGTTTAAACCGTAAGTTTCTCTTTCAGTGTGACCTACCATTACTTCGTGTTTTCCTTCTTGATCTAAAGCTATGTACTGAAGAACAGTGTACTTTTCAAGCTTATCAAACATTTGATCTTCAAAATCCTCTTTAACTCCCAAAAGGCTTATTATTTTCATATATTCACCATCTAATATCTTCTCAATAATCTTTCTTGAAGTTCTTTAGCATTTGTGCTTTTTGAATATTGTGTGTATTCAACTAACGAATGTTAATATTACTCTCCATAGGTGGGATAGATTAAAAAGATTAAGTAGAATGCATGTTATACTTAAGAAGTTTCTAGTATTATAGATGCTTATATGGTTTAATTTAAGTTTGAGAAGCTAATACTTTATTTTTTCAAATCCGGATATAATACCTGTATATGAATCTGACATTCTAATACTCCATTATTAGTGAATTCTTAATCTCGATGGTATCATGTTCGGTGTATCACATGCTGGACATTGAATTATACCATTATCTGCCATATCTTCTAGTTTCAACATTTCTCCGCAATTTCCAGCACAATACATTTGAATTAGTTCAGGTCCTTCCTTCATCCCCTCAATTACTATACCTATTTTTGGTAGAATTTCTTTTTGCAATTTTTCTTCAATAACTGGTCTATTTTCACCATAAATCCAAATGGCTAAAAGGCCAGCATTATCCTTACCACTGACAATCATTTCAACAAGTTGAATGTTTTGCAGATCTTTACTAGTTGCGAACATGATGTTTCCAACAAAATTGGTTTCAGTATCAATGGTGACGTTTTCTTCAATAGTATAGTAAGTTGTAAAAGCTGTTTTTATAGCTTCAAAAGCTGTCTTTGGTTTAGTAGTGAACTCCAGAGATCTTCCCAGATTTTCTAGCTGACCATTTTTCAAAGCCAATAATTGTTCATGGTAACCTGCTGCTACTCTAACCTCTAAATCTTTAGCTCGTTTACTCCTAGAAATATATCCTTTCTGCAAACTAACAGCAAGGTTGGCTTGGTCTTTCTTTAGTATCTGAAACTTAGTGCCTTCGTGGATGATAACAGGAGGATAGGGAAGAGAGGTGAGAATCTGACTTTGAACTACATAAGGCTCTCTAATCTCTGAAGGAACAACGAAACTAAGATTATTGCCATAATCGACTATTTTACCCAAATTGCTCTCTTTAACAATATTCGTCCAATCTCCTTGGGGGAGACCAACAGAGCTGGGGATGGCGAGAAAAACTGTGTCTGCTTGGGGAGGAGCAGGAGAGATGATCATACTTGCTATGTCATTATCAGCTATCTCTCCAGCAATTCTCTTGTCAAGTTTGATAATCGACTCGTTATTGTCTGTTTCATAATTAATTTCAGTAATTTCAGCAAAAACAGAAGAATTTCGACCAAAAGAGGAACTGTAAATGTAACCATAATAAGTTTGGAAGTCTCTATCTAGTTCTGAAACCTGAGGGGAATCTATACATATACCGTTTCTAAGTTCGAGTTTAATTTTACCAGTAACGACCTTCACAAAACAATGTTAAATTTTTAAACATTTTATACTTTTTGTAAAAATGCACTGATTCACATTGAGATTCGTTCAATAAAAATAAGAAAAGAGTTCAAGCTAGAATTCAATAATGACTTTTTTCCAAAATTCTTAAATATGAATTTTAATATAAAGAGCTATTCCTGAAGCTATAATGATACGTGTGATAAATAATGAGTTCAGCTGCTAAGAAATTGTTTCTGCTTTCTAATATTAAAAAATCAAGAAAATATCTTTTCTTTTTATTTTCAATTTGGTTTGTTTGTCAAGCTTTTGTTCCGATAAATATTGGGATGGGCAATAATTCGTCACTAATAAATCAACTTAAATCTGTTACAGTTCCATCTATTGATGATTTTTCATTGAATGTTCTCAACTATTCATCTGTCCTAGTAAGTTGGGATATAATTGGTGATTACACTGGAGTTAAGGTTTATCGCAAATTCATTGATAGAATTGATCTGATCGGTGTTTTTGATAATGAAACATCAGAATTTACTTTTACAAACCATGTTTATGGAACAGATTATACCTATTACTTAAACGTTCTAGATAATCAAGGGATTGTATTAACAACATCAGAAAATATCAAAGTAATGACACCTATTGATTCAAATGATATAAGCGCTCCTACTTCTTCTTGGGAAGAGTACCGTAATTGGAAATACATCTGGTATCCTGCAGATTATTTGAACTATTCTAGTGAAACACATGATGTTTATGAATATCACTTACATGGAGTTAAGGTTGTGATTGCTTTTGGTAATGAGGTTTCAACGTCATACAACAAGCAAAATGTAGCTGATAAGTGGTTTAACATCTTCAACAGACTATGGTATAAATTCTTGTACTTTCCTATAGATGAATATAGAATAGTAATACAAAATGATGGTGCAATAGTAGCTGAAGATACTTTAGGGCTTTTTTATCCACCTTCGGAAATAGAGTGGTTGATGAGCCAATCAGGTTCCAAACAGAGCCATGAAGTTTGTCATGCATGGATAGGTGCAGTGATAAATGTTGAACGTAATTATGGAGGAGAGTATTTTGACCCAGTTACAGAAGATTCAGATAAATGGATCTTGGAAGGATTTGATTCGCTTTATGGTAATCTTGGTTTAGAACCTCTTACAGCTGTTGATTTCATTAATAGTGCCGAACTTCCATATTATGATGAGTTTATAGCTGAAGGATTAGATTTGCCTCTTGTAGACATGCCGGTCTATTTCATGACTCCAAATGCAAGAACTTATTATGTAAAGGGGGAAATATTTGCTCTGTATCTTCATAAAATTCTTTATAATAATGCTTCCTTGACTTTAAATCAGTTTATGCAATTGTGGATAAGCAAATACAATTTAACATATGCAGGTTCTGATATTCCAGAAAATCTCATGTCTACACCAGAACTACTACAAGAATTAAATGAATTTTCTGGTTTGGATTTCACAGAAGATTTCCAAAAATATGTCTATGGAATAGAAAGAATACCTATCTATTCTGTAACCTATACTGATTTAAAACCACTAATATTGATAGATGATGAAGTAATCCTAGAAGATTATTTGGAACCATTAATATCAATAACATCTCCTGAAGAGAATGAAATCTTAGATTCTCAAGATATTGTTGTAACATGGTCTATTTATGATAATTCTAAACTTGACGAAGTTAATCTTATCCTTAACGACAGCTCAACTCTATTGAGTAATGCGTACTATATAAAATACAGTTATTACAATTTGACTGGTGGAAAATATGAGTTTACTATTACAGCAAGAGACATTAAAGGTAATTTGGGAACAAAAATTGTTCATTTTACAGTAGATATAGAATTAAAGCAAACAAATGCTTTGTATTTACTTGGAATCACAGGTGTTTTTGTTCTTTCTTTGTTAAATAGAGGTTTTAGGAAGAAGGAGGATTAAAAAACTCCTTAAACTTTCAAATTGTTGTAGGTGAAATAGTGCAAATCACCTTCAATGCCTTGAATGAATTGAACAGGAGGTTGCAAGATATTTGTTAATATTAAAGATTCAGGGTAGAGTGTTTGAGTCTATTTTAGATCTAACAAGTAAATATCTGAAAATTGTGATTATGAATCTTAAACTCATGAAAAAAATATAAATAGATTACAATATAATAGTAGTTGTTAGGTTAGAATAAAGATAATAGGTTTTCTTAATGGAAGATGAAAATCGCTATACAAGATTGAAATCATTGAGTGAGTTTGGACTAGAGGTAGATTGGCTCGATCTTGCCAAAATGAACGTATTGATAATAGGTGTGGGGGGCGTGGGGAGTGTAGCTGCTGAAATGCTAGCACGATGTGGGGTGGGAGAGTTGAATATTATCGATTTAGATTATGTAGAAGAAGTTAATCTAAATAGACTCTTTTACACAGTAGATCAGATTGGTCAAACAAAGGTTAAAGCAGCAGAGGATGTTTTAAAGAAAATAAATTCTGATGTGGAAATAAATGGTTATTTTGTAGATGTGTGTTCATCTGATTTCGAAGAGAAGTTTGATGAACTGATAAATGATAATAGTCTCACAATCTCATGTTTGGATAATTTACCAGCAAGATTGTATGTCAACAGTAAATGTGTCGAACTTAATCGTCCATACGTAGATTCAGGAGCAACACGTTCTGGTTTAGGAGGGTATGTACACTTAGTTAAACCACGAGAAAATGCTTGCTATGCTTGCACAGGTTCAATAGATTTGGGAGAGAAGAAAGAGGGCAAAGATTGTACAGCTTCTCTACCTTCAACAATAGCAATTGTGGCTTCATTTGTTACTGAAATAAGTTTAAAGTATCTACTGAAATTTGGAACGATACCAGATTACATAGGGTTTAACGCTTTAACAGACCATTATCTAAAGCAAACCATGCCAAATGATCCAAACTGCCATGTTTGTGGAGATAAAATCTTCTCTAAAAAGGAAAAAAAGCAATCTTTTGAAAAAATAGAAAAATTAACCGAAGGCAAAGAATTGTCAGAATTAATGGAAGATTTGGAAGAAGAAATAAAGGAGGTAGAAGAATGAGTAAAGTAAATGTTTGCAATAGTGTAGCAGACGATATAAAGAGACATGCATATGCTTTTCCTACAATAGAAATCTATGGTTGGTTGCTAGGTTATGACTATAAGGATCAGCTATTCGTCGTCTCAAGTGTTCCCTGCAAACAATATAAAATGCAAAATCAAATAATTGCTGAGCCTTCACAAGAAGAGGTAATGGAAATCTCAAAAGCAATTCCTAGGGGAATAGGGATAGTGGGGATCTATCACTCCCATGTAGGAAAAGTGTTCCATAGTTCTACAGATAATCACACAGTTAAACAGTTTGCATCAGTTTATCCATATTTCTTATCAATAGTTACCAATGTGAAAGAGACAAAATATTACCAACTGAAAGATGAATCTGTAGAGGAAATCAAAGTAAAGGTTAGTTCAATAAAAGTACCACAATCAATAAGATTCATAGCAAAGGCAAAAATTAATCTTCCTCAAGGAACTGAACTAGATATTCAAACAGTTTCATCTAGAATGAGGGAGATTTTGGAAAGTTTTGAAGTTAAACAGATAGAATACAAACAAAATCTGTTAAGTGGATCAATATCTACAGACAAACTTGAAGGAAATGAGTGTTTTGTAAGATTTTCAGTGTTTGAAGATAATCTGGCAAAAGCTGATGATTTGGTGTTTACTATGGATTTGCATGCTAACATATGCGCACAAGAAAAAACTACTCTCTCTTCAATAAAACCTTTGATGAAACAAGCATTCATAGATGACATGTATTATCAGCTGAAAAACACTATAATAGCGGAGGGAAAAATATCTAAACCGGTAAGAATAGAATTTCTTTATGATAATGTAAATTGGAAATTTTATGTTTCGAAGAAAGATAAAGAATCTATACTCTCTTTCCTTCAGCTATTGGAATTTAGAGTAGAATATTTCTCTTCAAAAAATGAGAAAAAGAGGGAGTTAATGTTAAAAACGATTAGAAATACCAAAAATAACATAGAAAAAGAAGAAAATTTCGCTAAAATCGCTCAAATTGTTGAGGATTTAGCGAAAAAGATTTAATGAAACACAAATAAATAGATTGTAAATAAGGGATAAAGATGGGTTCACTAAAAAGAATATACTTTACAAATGTTGTTGGAACAGAACATAAACAGATACCTTTTGAAACACCAGGAGAAATAATTTTCCACGAATTAGTTGTAGAAGTTGCAAAGAAATTCAGTATAGCAACTGAGCAGATAGCTGTATCTTCAGAAATGGGTAACACTCTTACAATAACAGATTTCAACTCTACAGTGGATGAGATAATAAACAAATACGGAACAGCTTTTCAAGTTATCAACCGTGGGATAGTAGGATAAATAACTGGGGGTCATTCAAATAACAGAAGAAAACAATAAATGGGAAGAGACGCTAGCAGAGAAAGTTTTAGTTAAGTTCCCCGAAGCACTAACTGAAATTAATCCAAAGCATCCAAAATGGCAGGAAAGAGTGAAAATAGAAATATTAAATCTAGCAAAATATGTTCAATTTTTACAGAAAAAAGGAGGGAAAAGTTGGTTTTTCCTAGCTCCAAGTAAGAACCCAAAATACAATTTTATGAAGTGGGATGGATATTTGCAAGTACCATCTAAACCAGAAATAAGGTTCAAAATGGTGATACTTCTACCAAGTGCTTATCCAAATGCATGCCCGAGAGCTTTTGCAGAAGAATCAATAGCAGAATATGCAGGAAAAGTGTTTTTGAAGAATATCTGGGAAGAAGAGAACGGAGAAAAGTTCGTTATGATCTGTCATGAGCACATGGAAACAGTAGATGAAGCTTGGAATCCAAGATTAACAATAAGTCACTTCTTTATTAGAGAGGTGTTTTATTGGTGGGCAGCACAACAGAATCTGATAATTGAGCACTGGGAAAAAAAAGAAGTTGAGTAATTAATTACGTGGGTTATTTCTCATTATTCAATTTTAGATTATCTTAAATTACAAAACACTTAATTGTTTGAATTAACGTTGAAAAGAACTCCAAGGAAGAATTCATTGATAAGCGCCGTTATTTTTTCATGTGCATTCTCATGAACGATTTTCTTTCATCTACTAATTCTACTTTTCAAGTGACAATTATTAGTTTGAAGAAAAATTAGCGTAATGTTTAAATAAATATTGATTCAGTTATTGATGATTCATCAATGAATGTTAAGACTCATAAATATCTTGCTCTTTTAAATACTATTTACAAAAAATTTACTAGATATAAAATAAGCTTTCTTTTGTTAATGTTAATATTGTATTCTTTGGTATCGTTCTTAATATTTCCTGAAGAAAGTAGAAATTTAACAAATTCTGGAAGTTTTATCTCAACTGAAAATATCATCAAACCATTCAATTCTCCTCTTGATGGTAAAAATGTTTCAGATACATTATCAGAAATAAAAAGTTCATATGTTACAACTTTGTATGAATCATTACTAATAATATCAGACCAAGATTTTGTAGACAATGGTTTTAATGGCTCTGGAACTGAAGAGGCTCCGTACTTAATTGAAAATTATCAAATAGTAGTTCCTCACTTAGACTATGCTTTACAAATTAAGTTAACTACAAAACACTTTATTGTACAAAATTGTTTTTTTGAAGCTAGACAAAATGGGTTATTTATTAGTAATACTGCGCAAGGTACAGCTCAGGTAATAAATAACACTTTTGTAAAATGCTCAGAATATGGTCTTTTTGTAGATTATTCTCCTTCTTGCAAGATTATAAATAACACTTGTACAGATAATGATATCGGCATTCAGTTAGTTGCTTCTGGAAGTTCAAATATCACGTTAAATTCATGTGAAAATAATTCAAGATATGGAATCTCAATTTCAATTTCAACTTATACAACAATAAGTAACAATACTTTGATTAATGATGGTTTATTTATTTACGAAGCAAATATTGCAAATTATTTAAAATATTTCATATACAATAATAGCATAAACAGCAAAGCTTTTGGATATTGTACAAATATTGAAAATCAAACGTTAGATTCTGTTGATTATGGACAAATGTTTTTATTAAATTGTATAAATATTACCGTTTTAAATATTGATGTATCAAATTCAGATCTAGGTGTTTTGATATTAGATTGTATTAATACTACTCTGCGAAATATTCATTCCAATAATAATTGGAATGGAATACAAATTGCGAATTCAGAGACGATTACATTAACAAATTGCTCTGTGAAAAATGGACGTTTTACTGCTATTAATGCACAAAATGTAAATAATTTGACATTTTATAACAATACTATTAATTCGGAAGCCATTGGGCTAATATTGTCCCATGTGGATGATAGTAATATATCAAATAATCTTTTTCTATCAAGCGTTGATTATGGTGTTTACGTAACTTACGGTTCCGATAATAATATTTTTTACGGAAATATCTTTGCAGGTAACAAAGGTGGAAATATACAAGCTAGTGATTATGGAATAAACAATATGTGGTATGAAGAAAGCCTGTTTCTTGGTAATTGTTGGTCAGATTGGAACGAAGTTGGTAATTATTCTATTGAAGGAAGCGCGGGTTCATTTGATGCTTACCCAACTAAATATGATGATTTACTACCTCCTACAATTAATTCTGTAGAGTGTAATTATTTAGTAGAATCTTGGAGGGTTGCAATTAAATCAAGAATTGTTGATGACGTGAAAGTTGACACAGTAATTTGCACATATAAGATACAAGGAGGAATTTGGACATCTTCTATCGGAAATTATTTGGGTGCTTCATTGTACGTAAATAACATTCTTGAGCAACAATTACCTTATCAAACAACTATACAATATTATTTCGAAATTAATGATACATCTGGAAAAGTCTCTCTGTCAAAGATATTTGAATATACGGTTGATTCCTCGAAACCTTCAACTCCTCAGTTAGAAGAAATACATCCGGAAACAGTACCTTCAATGTATAATCTAACTTGGTCCTCTTCTAAAGACTTGGATGGATATATTGTTTCATATATAGTAGAAGAATCAGATGTCACCTCCCCCTGGGAAGGTTCTGCAGCTTATGCAAGATGGGAAATAAATAATGTAACTTATTTGACAATACAGCTTTATAGTGTTATTCTTGGTGCTGATCCGATTCAATTTTTTAGAGTTAGAGCTATGGATGAAGACGGTTTGCTCTCTGACTGGAGTAACATTGTTTTTTATGATATACCTTTGGATCAGGACAGTGATAATATGCCTGATGATTGGGAGAATTTATATGGTCTAGATACCTTAATTGATGATTCTGCTTTTGATTTAGATGCAGATGGTTTAACTAATCTTCAAGAATATCTCCAAGGCACAGATCCTGGTAATAACGATAGCGATACAGATTCTATGCCTGATGGTTGGGAAGTAGCTAATGATCTCAATCCCCTAATTGATGATGCTTCTAGTGATTTAGATACTGATGGGTTGACTAATCTTGAAGAATATCAAAATTCTACAAATCCTAACGATGCTGATTCTGATGATGATGGATTAACCGATGGAGCGGAGATAAGTGCATATAATACAGATCCTAATGATGCTGATTCAGATGATGATGGGTTAACCGATGGAGCGGAGATAAATACTTATTCGACTGATCCCAATAACAGTGATTCTGATGATGATGGATTAACCGATGGTGATGAAGTCAATCTTTATTTTACAAGTCCAACCAATCCCGATACAGATGAGGACGGAAGAAGTGATGGATGGGAAGTTCAAAATGATCAAAATCCAATAAGTTTTGATAACTATCTAAATACATTTGAAATAATACTATATTATGCTGTTCTACCATTAATTGTTCTATCTTTAGTAACTCTTGTGGTTGTAAGTTTAATACGCTCAAGAAAGAGGAAATTACTCTTAAGAAGAACCATGAACAACTTTCAAGGAAAGCATGATACTTTATTAATGAAGGAATTTAAAGACATTTTCACTAATATTTCAACTATTTTTGATTTAACTTCTTCAATAGATAGAATCAATCAATTTACAATATCTTTGAGTGATTTAACAAGAGATTTAATGCTCATTTATTCAAAAAAGAGGTCATTTAGCAAAGATAAAATTAGTACATATGAAAGTGTTCTTAAAAGTACTAGAACTTTCTTAGAAGACAAGTTCAGATGCACAATACTAGATACAATAAATTTGATAACAGCTGAAAATCTTGATGCTTTTACAAATGATCTTATATCCGGACTAGCTCATAATTGGTCAGAAAAAGGGTTCAAACCTGTATTATTTAGTTATGTTCAGTTACTTTCTTTCTTATCTAATGCAAAAGAATTAGGAAACAATATTAGTGCTTCCAGAGAGATTCTAGCTGAACTTCCTTCAACATTTAGTTCCTCGATTACTTCTTTAGTTGAAGATAAAATTACAATAGTTCATGAAACTTCAAAAAATACTGAGAAAGTAATTGAAGAATTAACACCAATTATTAGTAACTCTACAATCAATAATCAAAAACTAGACCGTTTGGCAAAGATTAGAGATACTTACTCTAGAATAACAACTTCAAGACTTAAACCATTGGTAGAGTTTGAAACCGAAAAATCACTAAAAGCTTGGTTAAACATCTACTCATTAGAATATCCTCATAGAATAGAAGGAGATGAGATAATCTTTGAAGCTAGAGTTGAAGGTGCAGAGTTGAGAGAAGACATGACAACAGCTATTGATGATTTACTAGAACAATTCTCTAACTGGGAAGAAACAGGAACAGGGAAGAAAAAGTAGTTTTTCTTTTGGACTTAAACCATCTAATTCCATTTTTTACAAGATGTGATAACTCAGATTATGTGTCTGATGATTTAACTCCTAATCACTAGTTACTAACTGTCTGCTTTCATTGCAAAACACTTAATTGCTTGAACGTTCATAATTTAGAAGTGTGAAGAAATGACAGGAAAAATGTCTTTAGAGTTTCTTAAGTTCCCTCCGAATGTAAATGAATTTCATGGTTATGAATCTAAAATTCAATTAGAGATTAACTCAAGAATAATTGATGTTAGAAATTATATCCTATCAATAATGAAGAATCTGAAAATAGAAAATAAGAAACTTCTTCTAAAACTAAAGACTACAGTTGATGGTGTTAAAACACAATTTGAAACATTAATTGCTACTGTCTCTCAAATAGAACAAACGGATACCACAAAGTTAACTCTTCATCATGAAACCATAATTATTCTAGATTTCTTATTACTATCACGATTTGAAGATTTTTCTGTTGGATTACAAAATCTAGAGCGAACCATCTTATCCTTAGGTGAAGGAGCTGTACGTGATCTAATAGTTCTTCTATTGAGTTCTGTTCAAAAGATAGATGATTTGCTGAAGATAAGAGTATTAACTAACACTTTAGCACCCTCTCAAGACCTTTTTGGCAAATTAGGTGAGGACTTTGAAGGTGATATAGCTTATCTTGAAACTCTTGGTCTAATCCATGAATATGAAGAATTAACAAGACCCTTACTTTTCAATAAGAAGCAATACTTCAAAAAACTGAAACAATATTTCCACAAGACTTGTTTAAGTCTAATGGAGAAGGATATCAAATCTATAGAATTTTCCCAAACCATTGAAATATTCCAAAAACGATATCCTGACGTAGAGTTTAAGGTAGAAGATCTTGAAAGAGTAGCTATTGAACTACAAGATTCAGGGATTCTTGGTGTTATAGAAAAGACTTCCAACACTCCTATGACTATTGTTCTCGCCGATGATTCAAGTATTCATAGAGACATTATGGAAATAGCGAAGGAGAAGGGATATACTACAAGAGAAGAAATTGTTAATGAATGCAAACTGCCAATAGAAAGAGTGTTGCAAATGATAAAGAAACTAGAGGATACAGGGTTAGCAATAGTTGATGAGGATTACAGTTCTGGAAACAAGATCTACTTCCCAGGGCTTTATGAAATTGAACAATAAATAGAGGTGAAATGATGTCTTTCATAATTAAAAAGGATTTTAGTCCTTCTGACGATAAAAGAATAATCAAAAGCGAAAGAGATTCAGAAACGATTGCATGGGTTTATCCACATGCTCATGAAAACTGGCAAAAGGATTTTGATTTGAAGAAAACAGAGGGGATGATAGTAAAGATAGCTGAGAAAGCAGTAGTAATAGAAAACGAGCAGATAATTGACGAACTAGCTAGTGGTATGTTTAAAATAGAAAGGAAGAAAGGAACAGAAGGTTTGAAGATTGTTTTCTTGGAAGGACAGTCTTTTAATGTTAAGTGGGGAATACCTCAAGAACAAGGAGTATTAACCAAAGATAATGTACAAATAGGTGCGTCAGGTTCTCTATCGATTTCTATTTCCGCTCCGAAAGTATTCTGCTTGAATATTTTAAAAGATTCAATCCAATTCTCTTCCAAAGAAATGAGAATGCAAGTGTTGTTTATAATAAAAGAAGCAATGAGAGAACTTTCGGGACAATATTCCATCGAGGAAATACAGAAAATAAGTAGAGAAGAGCTATCGATGATGATAGAATCATCAGTTGTTGATTTGCTAACTAAAATGGGTTTGTCGAGCGAAGGATTTTCACTAACAGGACTAGGAATACCTTTAGAACATAGGTTCCTTTGATATTGACAATACTCATTGATCTATTTCTTCTTTACCATTCTTGAAATTGATCTAAGAGTTTATCTATCTCTATCTCAGCTTCTGTTTTACGAATAAAAACCTCTTCCAGTTCTAGGAATTCTCCAACGTCAGGCATGTGTTCCAATATCTCTAAAATAATTGATTTGGTAACGTCAACTGGTATTTCGGCTAGTGCTGCAACCCTATTAACATTGACAGGAACACCAGGGCGGAATTCATTGAGAAGAGCAGTAATTTTCTCAGGAGCATTTTCGTGAGCAATTTTTTGCTTTTGCTCTGCTGTTTCAGTAACATAAGAACCATGTGCTTTTTTAATTTGGTTGAGATAAGGTCTTAACCCTCTTGGGATAGCAAAAACGTCAAACTCTTCATCTAACCATTCAATTTTAGTATTCTTGGAAAAAGAAATTTTGTCAAGTTTTGGGCATTTGATAAGAGGAGCTAAATTAATTGAAGAAAGAGGATTATATTCTAGATATACGCTGATAAGAGATTTACATTTGCTTAGAGGAGTTAGATTGATTGAAGAGATTTTATTGTTACTCAACTTAACTGTATAGATCTGATGACACTGCTCGAGCGGTGTAAGGTCTATCTCTGTTAACTTCTTTTTTGTAAGATCTAACTTTCTAATATCGTCCTTGATTTTTTTACGAAAATTTTTCTTCTTTTTTTTCCCAGTTAAGATTAATTCCATTGTCAACCATAGAGGATAATGAATCAAGCTTAAAATATCTTTTGCCTAGAAGACTGCAAACTTACTTCTTCTTCCCCTCTCCTTCAACTTCCCATTTTTGGAATTGATTCAAGAGTTCATCAATTTGTATTTCAGTGTCAGTCTTCCTGATAAAAACTTGCTCAAGTTCTAAGTATTCCCCTATTTCAGGATTAACTTCGACAATGTCTTTCAAAAAGGATTCGACATCCTTTAAAGACAGTTTAGATATCTCTCCAACCCTATTAAGATTGACAGGAACATTAGGCCTGAACTGATTAAGCAATTCCACTATACTTGTTCGCTCAGTAACATACTCCATCCTCACGTCAAGTGTATTCTTGACAGAATAAAGCTTAGCTGCAGTTTCATTTTGTAAATCTTTTATTTCTTTGGGGATGTTTATCTTGCTTTGATCAATAACTTTCTCTTTTGGATAGCTGTTAACCTCTTCTCGCAACTTATTGAAGATAGTTTGCTTCTGAGTAAACTCTTCAGAGATTTCAGTCATTTTGTCAAGTGATAAAACTAAGGTGACTTCATTATCTAATTTAGGGAGGTCAATTTTATAATCTTCCATTAGATCAAGCAAATCTTTAACAGTTTGATTCAATTTCTTATACATTTCTTCTTGAGTTCTAGTACCAAGTTTTTCACCAAAAAGGAATTCTTGTTTATCTGTAAAACCTAAAGATGAGATGTTGTCAAACTCAGGTTTACTTTCAAAACCTTCAGATTGACGAGAGTGCATCTCTTTAATAGTACGAAAACCAAGAGATTTAGCCTTTCGCTTCAACTTTACGTCAGAGAAAGTACCTTTTAGAGCAAAAATCAAGAGAATTATTACAATTAATCCTATAACACCCAAAACAACATACATGATATTATTGATGTCATCAAAGAAAGCCATTTAGTATTCATCCTAGTAGATTCATAGAAATTTAAATAAGAAATATTAAAATATTGCGGAAAAAAGGGCTAAAATACTAAAGAATATAGTAACTGGTTGATGTTCTAAGTTTGTTCCCAATAAACTTGTGAAAGATTTTTATCTCTAGTAACTTCTTATTTTTTATGGTTAAGTTTACTTGTTTGTCAGATGGAGAAACTTATCTAATAGAAAAAGATTGTGAAACTTCTAAGATTTTAGATTTTCAGGGACAAGGCTGGCATGAAGTAGATTTATCTCCATTAAGAAACTGTCCTCAAATACAGAAAATTTATCTCAATGACAATAGATTAAGTTATATTGATCTTGAACCTGTTCGTCATTGTACAGATTTATTGGAATTGAATCTATATGAGAATAACATTTACAAATTAGATTTAAGCCCCTTAAGTAAATGTAATTCACTTGAAATTCTAGTTCTAATAGGTAATCCTATAAAAGAATTGAACTTGAAACCTTTACAAAAATGTGTCAAGTTGAAGAACCTCTCTCTCTCATTTAGCGATATTGAAAAAATTGATTTTGAACCTCTATCAGAATGCCGTGATCTCAAAATATTGGATCTTAGTTGGACCCCTCTCACTAAATTAGACCTTGGAGTATTCAAATCTCTTAGTAATTTAGAACGGCTAAATCTAACTCAATGTAAATTGGATGAGATAGATTTAGAACCATTAACGAACTGTGAAAGATTAACGAAATTTGATTTATCCAATAATCAAATAGGATCTATTGATCTTACACCTTTAAACAATGCTGTGAATCTAGACGATTTAGATTTGTCGAATAATAATTTGAGTGAACTTGACTTAAAACCTATGCAGAAATGTTTAAAATTAAATAAATTGGGTGTTAATTGCTCAAATTTAAATGAGCTTGATATTTCACCATTGGTTGGGCTATCAAATTTAACAGTTTTTGAATATAATACCAAAACTAGATTATTCTGCGATAATTCTCTTATAAGAAAGATTGAAGCTTCAGCATTAAGTAAAATACGCGATTCAATAAATTTCATAAAAAAAGAAACTAACATAGACCAGTCATATTTAAGAGAATCTCAGATTAAACAGATTAAGGGAATTCTAAAGGTTTATGGAGAGGTAAACATCAAGCAAACAATTGATTTATTAGAGATTTCCGAAAAAGAATTCATGAAAATCTTTCTTGAGTTAGTTGGGTCTAGTGATATAGAAGTGATAATAGAAAATGGAATAATTAAACCAAAATCAGTCGAAATAATGGGTGATTTAATGGTTCTATTGGATGATCTCTATTCACAATGGGAAGAGCAAGAAAAAACGACAGAGAAAGAGACATAATTAAAATTCTGTAGATACAATGTTCTTTAATTATAGTTCAAGAAGGAAATCACATGAATTATTCTGCTTGTGTGATGAAATCCTTCCCTTCATCCTTACATAGAAGCTGAATAGCGTGTCTCCCTGCATATATGACCGATTGTACTCCTCCGGTTGACATAGACCATTGACCTGACATATAGAAGTTATCTAGACCTGGCAATGTTTTCTTAATATAGGTGGTAAATGTATCACTAGAGGGTAGGAAACCCATGTAGGAACCTTTCTCATTGGAAGTATATCTCCAAAAGGTATAAGGAGTTGCTACATCTTCAACCTCGATTTTCTTTTTAATTCCAGGAAATCTTTTCTCTAACCACTCTTTGGTTCTCTCTGCTAAATCTTTCTTAGCTTGATTGTACTTCTTCTTGTCTTTTCTAAGATTAAACCAATAATCCCAGTTAGTCTCAATATCAACTTGAACGACAGTTTTTCCTTTGGGAGCAAATTCTGTGCTATAGTTGAAAAATCGTATCATGACTGTTTCTTTTTCTTCGTCACCTATAGTTATGGGATCGGTTGTCTTGAAGACTGTCAACCATACCTCATCGTCAAATTCTTGTTTAATACCGAAACTCAAACTAACAAAAGGATCGACAGTTTGCCATTCATTGTATCGGCTATCAATTTCATCATTAGTGTAAGCACCTTTGAGCATATCATAGATAACAGTACGGCCATCATTAGCGGAAATAACAAAATCAGATAGATGTTCGATATCATCCTTGGTTCTTATTCCAACAGCCTTATCTTGTTCAACAAGAATATCTGAAACCTCTGACCTATATTCGATTTTTCCTCCTAATTCCAGATATCTCTCTTCTAGTTTTCTAGTAAAATCTAATGAACCTTTCTTCAAAACACCCATCTGCTTTTGGGAGACGAAACTTAGGATCATCCACAAGAAAGCTATGGGAACATCAGGTAAGAACATGTGGAGTAAGAGATCTTTAAACATAGGGTCGTGAATGTTTTTGACATAATCCTTAACAGGTTGCATCGACTTGCCTATGAAATACTTGAGCGCTTTCCTGTATTGCCAGAATTCTTTTATCCATTTCCTAGTATTCATCAATTCAACAGGTTCTCTAAAACCAAATTCACTGATATCTGTTTTACTCATACCTCGAATACCTTTGATGAAGTGGTTGATTTTCTTCTTATCTTCTGGAAACATCGTCAGAAGATCTGCTTGAAACTTATCCAAATCAGAGGAGACGTCAATAGACCTTCCACTCTTTTCATCGATATATCTAGCATAAGTGACTAAATCAACACATTCAGCTTTATGAGCTCCAACTTCTTTGAAAACATTGTGAAGAGATAAACCAGATTTGTAACCTGAAAGGAAGTGAATTCCACCATCGATTAAGTAATCTCCTCTCTTCCAACATGCTGCTAGTCCTCCAGGAACAGGATTTTTCTCATAAATAGTAGTATCAAAACCATTCATTTGAGCATAGATCCCAGTTGATAATCCTCCCAATCCAGCACCTATGATAATTATCTTCTGTTTATTCATATTTATAATTAGTAAGCAACTCACACTCTTAAACTATACGCGTTTAGAACTAGAAATAACTCAATGTGGGAAGCTTGAATGAAGTCTAGCTTAGAAAATCCAAACCTCTTAGCTAAAATCAGCTAGATGTCATTGTTTAAATAGCAGAGATTCTTTGGCGGCATGTAGAAAAAGCGATATGCTGAAAATAGGTATTTTTGGATAACTAGGAAACGGAACAATCCACTACTGTTTATTTAAATAGAACAACTAATTTTGCTGTCAATCAACTACAAAAAAAACAAAGGTAAACACAATGTCATATAGAAACAATCAAAATAGAAGTGGCGGAAGGCCACAAAATAGAAGTGGAAATAGAGGAAACAGTTCCGGATTTGGACAAAGAAGGCCAGTAGAATTACATAAAGCAACTTGTGCAAAATGTAATCAAGAAACAGAAGTTCCTTTCAAGCCTGATGGGTCAAGACCAGTATATTGTAGAGAATGCTTTCAAAAGCAGAAACCAAATAGATACCAAGAATAGAAAGAACTAACTTCCTATTCCTTTTACTTCTTTTTTTATCTTTTACTAAAAGCTTGAACTAATTGATTCTTGTTTAGTTTGTGGAAACCTATTTCAATAAATTACTTTGGAGCGAAAATTAAACCCTAGCTATGAATTTTTACACTTGTTCAGCAAAAGGTAAAACTAGATACGGAAAAAAACATCGTAGATGAAATTGGAGATGTCACTATAACTCCATAAAGTTGATTAATGAGTTTTACTTATTATTTATTTGATACACAAAGATGTGAAAAAAATGAAAAAATTTATCACAGGCAGGAAATATTTAGTGATCGCTTTTATGATTATACTACTCTTGAGTGTAAACTTTTCTTACTCAAATCTAAGTAATAACAACTATGTTCTTCCAACCTCGGAAGAAGAACCAGGTGAACAAAAGAACAATTTTGAAGCCTTAAATCCTTTATTAACTAACTTCACCTTTGATCAAGTACTTTGGGATACTATAGATTGCATAGCAGTAGGTGATGCAGATAATGATGGAGATAATGATATTGTGATAGGTATTCGACCACATGGTGGTGTTATACTTTATGAAAATACAGGAGATGAAAACTCTGTTGAATTCACTCAAATTGTAATAGCAAATTTCACCTACGATTATTACGGTTGTGTATCATTTATATCAGATATAGTAATAGCTGATATTGATGGTACCGGAAATAATAGTATAATAGTTGGCACAACATACTTTACTGTAGAATATTTAGGAGACGTAGTAAGATTCAACAAAACAAACAATGCGTGGCAAGAAGGGGAATTTCTTAACGGTGGAAACCCAATCAAGGGTGGTGTTTATAGCATCTCTGTGGGTGAAGTTGGAGTAAATACAGATAATCTTGTAGTTGTTGGACAAGGATTTCCTGATAATCTTGACAATTGCAATGTAACTGTTTACAGAAAGGATCTTGATAATTGGATTGCAGAAGATATTGTCCAGACCAATCAATCCAGAGTCTGTGTATCCATAGGAGATTTTACTTCAGATTTCGATGGTAATGAGATTGTATATTGTTCAACTTCTGATAACTGTACATTGGGATATGTTGCTTATGATACAGGTGTTATTTATCATGAGATCCTTGGAGGATTTCCAGGGTGGCATAGTGAAAGATTCAATTGGATGGAAACAGGCGACCTTAAAGGAAATGGAATGGACGATATTGTAGTATCTGTAAAACGAGATGCATTTCTTGACACCGATAGCATAGAGATTTATGATGGGATGCCGAATATTTCCCTATTTGCTGATTTTTATCTTCTACAAAATGAGTTTGAAGTAAATGATTTTGATAATGACGGAAAAGATGAAGTAGTCTTTATTTACACAACATCTACCACGTATCCAGACGTACGATTGATGTACTGTGAATGGAACGGAACAGATTATGAAACAAAGTATATAGAGAATACAATTGAACCAAGTGTACCATCTATCACTGTAGGAGATGTTGATACTGATGGTGTGAATGAAATATTATACGGAACGGATGGGAATGGTTGGTTAAGATTATTAGATTGGATCTACGATGAATTTACTGTAGATTATGATATAGCACCTATGGTTTCTCTAATTGAAGGAACATTCAATCTTACTTGCAGAGTTCAAACTTATGGCTGGGATATCCAAGGAATTAGTGTTTCACTAGATTTACCTGGAGCAATAAACAGTATTACTCCTGCTACAATCGATATTGGAGATAAACTAGGACCCAGTTTGACCTCTATAGTTTGGCAACTTGATCCGCTTTCTTATGGAATATATAGCATTGATTTAATTACTACTACAACGAATTGTGGAGTAAATATGACATCACTGAGTGTGACGATAACAGACCTTGAAGTTCGTAATGTGCAAACAAGTGCAATTACTGCAGAAATAGGAGATTACATAACATTTTCAGGACAGGTAGTATTTGTTCACAATAGTTTTCCAGTTGAAGGCGCAGAAGTGTATATTGATGGAGATCCAGTAACAACAACAGATTCCTCAGGTTTATTCAACTTCCAACTTACTGAAACTACATCTGGATTGAAAAGTTACAATATTACTGCAACGTTAGATAACGAAGTGAAAATCTCTAAATGTGCAGGATATCAGATAATACAGGTAGAATGGACTAGTGTCGTTTTTGAATATGGTGATATCCTTTCTCTCTCTCTACTGCTACCAATTGCAATTGCATCAATATTTATAGTTCTAAAGAAAAGACGTAAAGCAATATTAAGAGAATAGTTATTTTTCTTCTAATCTTTTTTAATAGTCAAAATAATTTATTTGTGAACCAAAAATGGTTTTGGACAAAAAGTCTAGCTCAAAAGTGTTTAAAGAGAACTTAAAGATTACTTTCAGTTAGTTAAACAATTAATCTTTGTAATAAATAGCCTAACTAATATTTTTTCAATTTCTCTTTCTATTTCTTTAGTTATCTCTATTTTTCTAACAATTCTCCATTTTCTATGGATGTTGATAGGGTAAGTCTTGAGCATTTTTCTCCATATAAACTAGGACAACCATCATATTTAATGATTGATTTACAGAAAATTCGAAGATTCATTTTTCAGATTTTTAGAAACAGTTTACTCTTACTATCTCACAATCAGAGCAAAGAAGATATTCAACGATTAGATTACATCTTAACAGTGGATTAAAATATAACTCTAACTTGTGATCGTAGAATTAAGTGAACTACTACCTATGATTTATTTACAGAATATGTTCTAGGAAATATACCTCAATATGTTCTTTCCACATTAATCTCTTCTAATTCTATGAAATTCTCTCGCTTATTCATTAGTCGTCTACCATCAAGGAAATACACTAAATTAATGATAAGTAATAGGCTCATTTGTATTAGCAGAACAATGTAAGCTTGACCTTCAAGTAAATTATATAGATTTCCCCAGTGATTGTAGATATCTCCATGCCTTATCTCCACAAACATTGTATCTAGGACAATGGTAAAGAGAATTAATGGAAACATTTGGAAGAGAAGAGCAAAGATAAATGGCTTGCTTTTGACTTTCAATGTTTTTTTAGGATGCAAATACCCAATAATTGTAAAAAATCTTGCCACAGACCAATAGGAAGCAGTAAAAATCATCAGAAGTGAAAGAAGTATGATTAATCCAATAAGAACCCCTTCTATAATGTCCGGTGTATAAGAAAAGGGAGAGAGTGCACCAGGATTGTCTACCAAAAAATTATTTTCAAGGCTTGATGCAAAATTGGAAAGATTCATAATAAGGAGAATGATACAGCTAGGAACAAAAACTATGGCTGATTTAATGAGAGCATAAAGCCATTTCCCTGTGAACACCTTATGTCTATCTTTCTTCTCATTCCATTTTGCTAGTATTTCATGTTCGTCAAAAAGAACATAGACCATTGTATAAATTACAACAATGAAAGCAATAACCTTGAAAATATTCATAAAGAAGTAGTAGAAATTAAAACTTCCATTGACCATGCTAAACAATAATATGTAAAATAACAGAATTACATGAACTGCTTTAAACGCTGAATTTCTATTTTTTAAACCCATATTACTTCTAATAATAACTCTAGTGCGTTTAGGATTGGTTAAATCATCCATATAAGTCAACTTCTAGTAATTATTTACTTACTGATTTAAAAACTTACATACAACTCTCACTAAAAATTTAATAAGTTTAAAGTGAAAATTCATTCTATACTTGTTCTTTAGCTATCGTTTTAAATTCAATTTCAAACCGTCGTCAAGGTTTTTTAATTGGATGCTCCTATAAGCAAAGATAAAGGAAATGGCAAACATAGTAATCGAAAGGCTTTATCAGTTTTATTCCTTTCTGTTTTCATCGATCTTATAGGGTTTGGAATTATCATCCCCATTCTTCCTTACTGGAATGAAGTTTTAGGAGGAACCAATTTTTCTTATGGAGCAATTCTAAGCATTTACTCTTTGATGCAATTTGTTTTTGCTCCTATTTGGGGAAGGATAAGTGATAAAAGAGGGAGAAGACCTATCATACTCATAGGTATAGCTGGAAGTATTATCAGTTTCTTCTTGCTTGCTTTTACTTACACACTAGCCATGTTAATCATAGCTAGAGCTCTTCAAGGAATATTTACTTCTGCTACCTTACCAACAGCTCAAGCGTTCGTTAGTGATACAACAACAGGAGAAGAAAGAGCTAAAGGTTTTGGTCTAATTGGAGCAGCTTTTGGCTTAGGTATAGCAGTAGGACCAGCTATAGGTGGGGGGCTATACTCGTTAACAGGTCAGTATTCATCCTTAGCTTACTTTGCTTCAGGAGTTTCAGCTTTGAATCTGATATTTGCTCTAATATTTCTACCTGAGACACTTAAATCCAAAATAGGAGAAAACCATGGTTTAGAAAAGAAGGCTAGGTCGAGAAAAGATTCCTTCAGGTATCTCGTAGCAAATAAGGAAGTGCTAGCAATAATTCTAACTTTCTCAATGCTAACATTAGCATTCTCATCCTACACGTCAACACTCTTACCTTATGGTATAGCGAAGTTTGGATTAACAGAAGAGAATGCAAGTATAGTTCTGTTGATAGTTGGAATAATATCCGTAATAACGCAAGGAGTAATATTGCGATTTCTGACGAGGAAGTTTTCAAATAGCACATTGATGGTGGTGGGGTTTACAATTATAGCTATAGGTTTGGTAGCTTTCTCACAAGTAGCAACTCTGCTATGGATGATACTTGTATCAGCTCTCATCGCTTTGGGAAGTTCAATGGGTAATCCAACAAATCAAGCATTACTATCACAAAAAACTCCTGATAATCAACAAGGGGGGATATTAGGGATAAACCAAGGATTAGCATCGCTCATGAGAGTATTTGCACCTCTAATAGGGACAGCTTTACTCGATGTGCAACTAGGTTTACCTTTCTTCTTTGGTGGAGGATTATTGGTTCTAGCAATTGCATTCTTTGTAGTAACTGTAAAGAATAGAAAAACAAAAACTATAGTCGAAAAGAGTATCGAAGTAATAGCTCCATCTGTCTATGAAAAGTTGGATTAGTTCTTTTTGTCACTTTCTTTCTTCACACTTTTAAGGGGGTTCTATACGAACATTGCAATATATAAGTAATAAAATGGAGTTGATAAAATGTCTTCAATAACAAGGATTAGTACTAATCAGAGAAATACTTAAAAGATATCATTCATCTGTTTGTTAACTATCTGAATTAAAAAATTTTGAGGAAAGAAAATGATAATTGATATTCACTGTCACATATGGGATGAAACCATCATCGATGGCGATTTCAAGAAACTTATGGAAAGTATGATTAGAAGTTTGAGATGCCCTGACCCCCAATTAGTAATCAATGGTTCTGTGGAGCGCTTAGTGGAAGAAATGGATGAAGCTGGTATCGATAAAACGGTGATTCTCGCTGTAGATGGCTACTTGAAATTCCGAAGTAAGTTGGATTTTAAAGTTTATAATGATTACGTTGCAGATATTGTCGAGAACTATTCTGACAAGATTATCGGATTTGCAGGGATTGACCCTAGAAGAGGTGTTGAAGCAATCGTAGAGCTTGAAAGATGTGTTGAGGAATTAGGTCTCAAGGGGGTAAAATTTTGGACATTAACGGGATTTTACCCGGATTCTAAGGAGTATTATGATTTTTACAGGAAAGTTGAAGAATTTAACGTCCCCATACTCGCACATACTGGTTTAGGACCACAGTATACTTATCTAAAATATTGTCAACCAATCTATATTGACACAGTAGCAGTTGATTTTCCAAATATTAATTTCATCATGGCTCATATGGGTGATCCATTCACCGACCAAGCGTTTGCAGTTGCAGCGAAGAATCCAAACGTGTATCTAGACATCTCTGCTTGGGAATCGGTGTTTAAACATGTTCCAGGAGTTTTCGTACAAATGTTACAAAAAGCAAGAATGACGTGCGGTATAGAGAAAATATTGTTCGGTTCAGATTGGCCCCTGTTCACCCATATACTGTCTCAATTAGAATGGGTACAAGGAATCAAGAATCTAGAAGTACCCCACCCTTTAAAACAAATGGGCGTCCAACCTTTTACCGAGGAGGAGAAAAATGCAATCTTAGGTAACAATGCCAAAAAACTACTAGGAATATAATTGTAAAAATGCATTCCTTTATTTCAACCGTTTAACGTGCTTAGAAAAGACTTTGACACATATACCTTCTAATATGGTCTAATCCCCTCCTCCTTTATAAATTTCGAAACACTAAACATTCCCAAACTAAAGAAGATGAGACCAATTATTACTAATCCTCTTGAAAGGGCTGAATCGATAGTATAAATAGGGTGGTTTTTTGTCGAAAGTTTCATTCGACCACGAACTTCTTAGAGAAATAAAAGAGAGAAATTGTTCCTCATGAAAATCTCTTAAGAGAACTAAATAAAAGTGAAAAATTAAAAGAAAGATATGCTAAACTTTCATATTCAAAGAAAAAAGAAATAAATGAATTAATTGAAATCAGCAAAAAAAGAAGAAGCTTTAAGGAAACGAATTAATAAATTTCTTGAAGAGATTGAAGGGGAATAGTATTTCATTTGCAATTTCTTATCTCAAAATACTTCGTTGTTTTGTAAACACAAATTTTCAGATATAGAGGGATACAAAGAAGACAATGCTGATTCAAGTTATTATTGCTTCCCAAAGCTATTGAACTTCTTTATAAGAGAAGAATTGAAGTTAGTTCAAAGCTTCGGAACTAAAAACAGAGATTATCTGATGAGATTATGGAAATTAAGAAATGCTATAGTGCATAATGGGGGGATAGTGAATGAGCGGATTTTAAGAAAGAATCCCAAGATAGGATTAACTATCGATGAACAAGTAGAAGTTAGCAGAGATTCTCTCATTAGTTTTAGAATATGAGAAAGAAATAGATGGGATTTCGATAAGTGGGGGAGAACCTTTGGATCAAAGTGAGGATTTACTTGAATTGTTACAACATATCAAAAACAAGACTGAATTATCTGTAATTCTATGGACAGGATATACCAGAAAGGAACTAGAACAAAGGAAATTAGTGGAGAGATTAGTAGAATTGGTAGATGTGATAATAATTGGTCCATATATAGAGGAATTCCATGAACCAATAGGACTGAGAGGATCTTCAAACCAAGAATACCTCTTCTTCTCCAATATTTATGATGAACAAGATCTTCTTCATGTTCCAAGTGCTGAAATAATATTTGTTAAGGGAGAGATACAAATCACTGGAATCGATACAGAACAAGTAAGAAACTGGTTCAAGTGAATATGATATTTTACAATCAATCTCTTTTTCAATTTAGAATTTCGTTTGTGAGAAATAGACTTTTATTAGAGAGGAAGACATTTTTAGCTGAGAGAACATGAATGACGCTTTAGAATTACTAAAATCTCGTAGAAGTATAAGAAAATACAAAGATCAACCAGTAGAAGAAGAAAAGATAAAGAAATGCTTGGAAGCAGCTAGGTGGGCTCCATCTGCATCCAATAAACAGCCTTGGGAATTTCTAATTGTTACAGATGAACAAGTTAGAAAGAAACTTTCAGAAATTCATCCTTATGCAAGATTTGTTGCCCAAAGTCCACTAGTTTTTATCCCTCTAACTAATCCTACTATCCACCAGAAATACCATATGTCCGATACTGCTTTGGCTACAATGCAATACATGATCGAAGCACATAGCTTAGGATTAGGTACATGTTGGGCAGGAGTAATAGGATCTGCAATTGAACCAGAAGTAAAAGAACTACTTAACGTTCCTGAACATCTAAATGTATTAGGACTAGTAGCTACTGGTTATTCAAACGAAGAGCCAACAAAGACTAGAAAGGAGCTGGAAGAATTAGTACATTATGAGAAATACTAATTAGACTTCATGAGATGACCTTTTGTACATTTTGTTGTCTTTCAATAGTTTATTCATGTGATGTTTAGCTAATTACGGGTTTATTTTTCCCTTTCATAAATCTTTAAATACTTTTTCCAATATGTTCCGACGATTAATGTAGTGAAAAAAATGGTATCTTCTAGAGTAATTTTCAATTCTCTCTCCATTGTTTCTGGATGTATGTTCGTGATTATCTTCTTCTTTGCTTTTTACGATGATTTTTTCTTGTATCTTGTGATTGGAGATATAGTAGGACCTTTACTTGGAGGTATAGCATGTGGGTTTTTATTATCTAGAAAAGATGTAAAAATAATAATGATTATTTTTCCCTTTTTAGCATTGGGAATATCAGTTCTATTGACGTTCCTTGGATTGGGACAAGTAGATCAAGATGTTTTTACTCATGCCCCTTTTATATTAGCAATAATACTTGCTGCTGCAGCTCTTGGAGGCTTCCTAGGTTATTTGATTAATTTACACAAGCTTAAAGAGCGAAAAACTAATGCAAAACAAGAAAATTAATGACTACACAATAATTAGATAAATGTGAATTGAATATTTGAGACGATTTAAAATGTTAGTAGTTCAAGAGCAAATATAGGAAGGAAGAACAGAAGAGAGTTGGTTGTTAATTTCCTCAATCTTCTTCTTCGCTTTCTTCTCATCTCCCCAAGTACTGTGAGCATCTTGAACAAGGAAGACTTTGTAACCTAATTTGTGAGAAGCAATAGAGTTGGCTTTAATGCAAGCATTAGTCATAAGACCAGTAATGAACAAAGTAGTGATGCCTTTAGATTGTAAGAAAGAGTGCAAATCGTTTTCTTCAAAAACACTGCCTTTAGTCTTATAATAAATCAGATCATCTTCTTGTAAGTGAATATCAGGATGATAATTATATCCTTCAGAATCTTTCTTTAAGCGAGTTTCATTGGAGTGTTGAACAAAGATGAGAAGAGTATCAGAAGAACGGGCAAAATCGATTAGATGGTTGATATTGTCAATAAGTTCATCAGCATTGTAGATGGGTTCTTTAGCCGTAAATAAACCCAGCTGAACATCAATAACCATTAAGGCAGAATTTTTCATGTCGAACCAATATAATATTGCTGAGGTATCTAATAAATTTAATGAAAAAGTAAAAGACTTCTAAGCAGAAGTTAACATCTCATAATTTCTCTTCATTGTATAGTGAAAGGAGTAATAATAAAAAAACCTCTAACAGTAATCTAACCTCCTTTAAACAAAAAAATGAAGAAAGAAAAAGGAAAAGAAAATAGTTTATTAGAAGAAGAATTTAAGAAGAATAATAGGAATTTAACTTAGAAGAAGTATTATTCTGGAGCTAAAGGCATGAACATTAAAGACGAACTCATATCTGTATTAGAAATAGCAGAAATTAATTTCTTGATGTCCTTTAAAGAAGTGAAACCTGAACTAGTAACAAAGCAAATCATGGAAACAACAAATCACATCTCTTGGATTGTTGGTCATTGTGTGTTGAATTTTGATAGGTGTGTATCAATTTATACGAATGAACAATTATTGACAAAAGATGAATCAGAATTTTATATCTATGGATTAGCAAAACAAGATGTAAAAGATCATAGTCTTCCATTTGCAAAACTGATAGATATTCATATAGAACTCACGAATAAATTATTCAAAATATTTGAGAAGCTTGATGTAAGTAAATTCGATGAAATACCACATGAACAAGCTAAAGGAAAACTCTCTGATATCATAAAAAGCATGGCTCTACATATTATGGGGCATACAGGACAGATAGTATTGATCAGAAGGATGCTAGATGATCCCTTCTGGAGTTTTATTACAGGAGTAGCAAAAGAAAACCGACAAGAACTCAGGAAAGAGTGGGTAAGCTGGTGGGAGGAAAATAAACAATTATATCAGTAAATCAAAGAGTGAAAACAGTAACTCTGATCCATTGAATACATAATAGGAGATTAGTCAACATCGTGTTCTATTGAAATTATTATGTGTTAGAGTAAAAAATAACACCTTCAAGCTAATTCTTCTAGTTCTTGGAGAATAATGTTACGAATTGCTATATCCTCATTTCTATGATAGATATATCTCAAAAGTCTGTATTGGTCTTTTTCTTTTGAGTAAAAGGATTTCAGTTCTTGCCATTTATTCTTCCATATATCAGGATCTTTTTCATATTCTAAGCTATATTTGAGATAGTTTTTAGGTTTGAACAAATCATTTCTATCTACAACTTTGGGAACTCTTTTTCTTAATTCAGCACTTAATTTGCTTTTGTCTGAGCAAATTAGACTCACATCATGACCTGACTCTATGATTCTTCTTGTCAAGAAAACAAAATCTCTGTCTCCAGTAATTAGTAAAATAGATGTAGGTTCTTTACTTGCATTGCAGAAATCAATACATTGAGTAAAAATCTCTAAATCTGTTTCGTTCTTCTTACCTGTGTGAGGTACTTCTATGATTTCAAAACCTTTTTTTTCTAAAAACTCCCTTCTTCTGTCAATCTGCTCTTTAAGACTAAAAACCTTCTTAACAAGAATATTGTAGGCTTTTTCATCAGGAATTATTTGATCATAAAAGAAATCTAAATCTTCATTCTTTAATAAAGGAAAATTATCATAATCCCAGAAAATAGCTAGAGGTTGAGCAGAAGAGCTATCTGTTCCTATGTTCATCATGTTTTTTAATTTGGGAAAAAGAGTATATTTAGCAGAATCAAATATATCAGAAACAAAAGTATCAAAGGATTCTCCGACTTTCTTGAAGAATTTCTTACTCCTTTCTTCGAAGGTTTCCAAACCTTTGAATTTTGGTAATCTATCTTTTAGTGGTTTTTGCGACATTTGAAATACACTTCATTCTACAAGTAATTGGACTTATAAGCATTCTGGAAAATTCTTCAGTTTCGTGAAAAAATCAAAAGTAACGATCCTCCTTGTAGATTCTTCAGTATAATAGCGGTTGATTTTAACAGATGAAGATAATTCCGCTGTCGCAAGAAATCACCTATATCATTTGTATTGATACTTCCAATTTTCTCTTTTAGAGTGTAATAGTTTTAATAGAATAGAGTAGTATTTATTTTTTCTCACAAAGAGAAACTAACATCGTCTGTACTTATCAATTCAACTATTCCTTCGGTTGACAGCTTTTTGTTTATTCCATCAACCTTCTTTTTCCCTTTCTTCTCGTCTCCACAAGTACTATGAGCATCTTGAACAAGGAAAACTTCGTAACCTAACTTATGAGAAGCGATAGAGTTATTCTTGATACAAGCGTTAGTCATAAGACCTGTAATAAACAAAGTAGTTATACCTTTAGACTGTAAGAAGGAGTGTAAATCGTTTTCTTCAAAAACACTGCCTTTAGTCTTATAATAAATCAGATCATCTTCTTGTAGGTGGATATCAGGATGATAGTTGTATCCTTCAGAATCTTTCTCTAAGAGTGTATCATTAGAATGTTGAATGAAGACTATAAGAGTATTAGTAGAACGGGCAGAATCAATCAGTAAGTTGATATTTTCAATTAACTCCTCTTCTTTGTAGATAGGTGTTTTATCTGTAAATAGTCCAAGTTGAACATCAATGACAATTAAAGCAGAATAAATTAAAGACATATTAATTACACAGAATAATATTCATGATTCAAATCACTTCTTTTGAAAGCTCGTTTATCTCTATAGTTGTTTTATCTTTCCTCTCTTATGTTATCAAAGAGATTTTTTATTTCTGGAGCAATTTCATGTTTTTCCATACTACTAGATATCAGAGGGATATGCAGAGATTTCTTGAAATGATAATTTTGTCCCTTTCCAAATTTCATAAACAACCGTTTCAATTTTCTTACCATACTCATATTTGGTTGCTCAAGAAATCCTTTAACTTCTTTTTCGTTAGCTTCTAGTATTTCTGCAAATATTCTAGGTACTTTTGAAAAATATTCTTCTAAGTTTTCCTTTTTTAAAACAATAATCCTATTGTTGATTTCATCTTCACCATATTTCTTAAACAAATGTGGATTTTTATTTTTAAGTTGACTTACAATTTCTTTTCTTCTTTGATCTTGAGTTTTTTTGTCTTTATCGACAACCGCATAATAACTAAAATGCTGCTCTAATTGGAGAACAATAGATAAAGCAATAGCAGCTGAAATTTCATTTATCCCCCCTACTGCAACAAATTTAATAGACATATCTACAGGATAGAGTAATTCAAACCAATTAGTGAAAGCTGAAACATCAGTGACACCTTCAACGAAAACTAAAACATCTTCAAAAAGAAAATCACTATTGAATAATGCAAATTCTTTTCTAAATTCGAGTAAACCTTCCTTGTCGGTTATCTTGATAGCTTTTGATTTATCTGTTTTCTGAATTATCTTGAAAATTGCTGTATCATCATCAATTTCATTTATAAAAACAGGATTGTGAGTAGAGATTATAACTTGACCTTTGTGTTCATGTTTGAGTAACTCTCTCAGCTCTCTAAGAGCTCTAGGGTGAAGGTGAAGCTCAGGTTCCTCAATAAGTAAAATTCTATCTGGTTGTAAAATTGAAATTCCAGCTATTATAATGGCTTCTTTAATTCCATCTCCCACTTCTTCTATCTTATGTTGGTTCGAATTTTTGTCAACAAAGAATAAATCTATATTTTCACCCGTTTTAGCCAAAATCTCAGGTTTTCCTGGTATAAAACTCCACCCTTGTACAATTTCTTGAAACTTTAGATATTTTTGTCTCATCTTAGGGTCTTCAGAATTTTTTGCGTTGAACAATAGACCCCTTATGTTGTTACCATCATGAGATGTTGAGAAATCAACCTTTGAACTTACACTTTCACTACTAGATATTTTTCTTGTTGAAGGTAATTTAATTATATTTTTCATCCCAGATACAATACAGTTTCTTAATGCATCTCTAATGTAATCTATTGTAACTTGATATGTAGAAATTTCTCCTTTTACTATTCTTTCTATGTACTTATCATATTTTTCCAGTTTAGAATTTTCTTGATTTTCTATGACTAAGGTTAATGTTTTATTACTTGAAATAGAGTTATCTTGTATCTTGTTTCGTGTTAAAATCAAATGATTCCATAAATCAATTTTCGCATTAGAAAGATAAGATAAATCTTCATCTCTAGGCATGTTACGAGCTAAAATTTGAAGAATATTAGATATCTCACTTTCTGTAAAAGATATTTTGAAGGATATAGATGAATCTCTATATGTGTTTCTTGAAACCATACTTTCTGCAATTTCTTGATTTAGAAGCCCGTAGTAAATAATATCTTGTAGTGTTGATTTTCCTGAACTATTTTCACCAATAAATGCAGTGTATTTACATAAGTCATATTCGTGTTCATCATACCAGCAACGAATATTTTTTATCTTTACTTTTTCTATTCTCAAATTATTTACCTCATTTTCATTTGTACTAAAATCGAATTATCGTTTTTGTTTTTCATTCTATCCCTGCAATATTCTAAATTAGTGACCCACTTGAATTACATTGATTATTCAGTAGAACCTAAATATTAAATAGTCTTCTCTGAGGAAAATATAGTAATTTTATTGCGAATTCAGGTCCTACATTTTTTACTCCAATAACATCAAGACGACATTTTTTCGTAGGTCCTATATCTTTGAATTCAAGTAGCTTATCACCGATCTAATACTCTCCTCCTACATAATAATTGAATCTGTTATTAATCCATTCAAGTAATGGATCATAAAATACTTTTTCATCAGTCAATTCTAATTCTCCTCTGTCTCTATTTTTGAAGATTTGCTTATTTGTTTAACTATATTATTCTTCACATCTTTATCAATATCTACTAAAATATCTTCTCCTTGTTTATCTACAGTTACAATGTTTCGCATTTCAAGAAAAGCAGCACACTTTCCGACACTATGAAAATCAGGAAGTGGCCAAATTGAATCAAAGGTTCTGATTCTAGAAGCTAGCTGAGCACCTGTCAAAGGACCCTCATTTAGTACTATCTCTTCTAACAGTAATTTTCCTGCATTTGGAATTTCATCCCAAACTTCATCAATGAAATTCTTTAATAAATCAGTAAGTGTGAAAGAACGTATTAGATTTGACAAAGGAAAAAGTATTTTATGATCCA
>BPTK01000013.1 GCA_023705905.1 Candidatus Heimdallarchaeota archaeon | reverse complement strand
TAAGGAAGCTGTCAAACTTCGTCCCTATATTAAAGATCCAACTAAGATGACACGAGAAAGTGACACTGTAACAGAACGTAAAATGAGTGTATTTACTGACAAAACCAAGATTAATAATCTTATAGTACATTCTTTCCCAGTTGACCATTCTATATGTGGGTCGAATTCTTTTGTAATTGAGACTTCTGCGGGGAATATTGTTTATACTGGCGACATCCGTTTTCATGGTCGCAGATCTAATTATAGCCACTTTTTTGTAGAAAAGGCTGCTGAATTCGAGCCTGTTCTCATGCTATGTGAGGGTACTAGAGTTAGTGAAAGAAAATCCTTCGGAGAATTAGAATTAGAAAGAGATCTTAAACAAGAAATGTCTAATATCAAAGGATTGGTCATTGTAAACTTCCCAGCGAGAGATACAGATAGAATGAGATCCTTTATCGAAGCAGCTAAAGCTGTTGATCGAAAATTAGTCATAAACATGAAACAAGCTTATACACTTTCCGTTCTTGAAAGAAATGGTGTTTCAGAAGTTCCTAGACTTGATGAAGTAGCTTTTTACATCCCTAAGAAAGGTTGGGGTGTGCTAAATAATGATGACTATCCTCAAAATGTTCAGTTCAGAGATTATCTTAAATGGGAACAAGAAATGATGAACAAGCCAAATGCTGTTACATCTGAAGAAATAATAGAAAATCCGAAAGAATACGTTTTTAGATGTGATTTTTATGAATTAAAATATCTTTTTGATGTCCAACCTCCAGAAGGTTCAATTTACATAAAATCTGTTACAGAACCTTTTGATGAAGAGATGGAAATAGAAAAATCTAAAGCAAATAATTGGCTCAAACTTTTCAATCTCCTTCCCTATAAACAACTTCACTGCTCTGGACACGCTTCTGGAGCTGAAATACAAGATATGATACAAAAAATAGCTCCCCAAAAGGTTATCCCTATACATACAGAGAACCCAGCAGATTTTAGAAATTTTGATGCGGATATAATATTGAAAGGATTAGGGGAAAAATACCAGCTGAATTAACGTTAACATTCATATTTCCTATGAATTCCTCTTTTTATTCGAATAATGATTTTGTTTCTTGGGGGAAAATATAAAAAGGAAGAAATACGATAGCAATCTGAGTAATATGTCAGTTAAAGAATATACTTCAGATGATTGGACTATCAAAATCAACCACGACTTATGTGTGGGCTCCGGTGACTGTGTTGACGTCTGTCCTTCTGATGTCTTCGAACTAATAGATGGAAAATCCACTGCTCCAAACGTTGACGATTGTATCGAATGTTGTGCCTGTGTTGGTGCATGTCCTGTAGCTGCTATTGAACACACCAGTTGTTGATATCATCTACATTCTATCTTTTTTTATCTAAAAAAAGTGATTTTTTTTAAAAATATATTAGAGGAGAAGATTTATTTCTCTTTTTCTTTTGGTGGAACAGCTAATCTGTAAGCTCTCCAACCACCTGCTAGTGTCAAAGATACGCCACAAGCCATAAGGGGGAAGAGCAGAAACAACCAGAATATTAACAGAGTTCCTTCTGTTGCATTTGGAAATAGACTGTCGTAGAACCAATTATAGATTCCTTCCCAAGTTAACCATATCACTAAAAGCATTGTTAAAATCAGAGCACCACTTACTCCTCTGATTATCTGTTTAATGAAGTCCATATTAGATCCGATTTTTTGCTTAGTGCTCATGTTATTTCAAATTGCAGAAACTCTGTATCTTTAAATATTTTTTGCTCAAGTGAATTATTTATTTTTATGTGAGAGGAAAATGTTTAATTTATCCATCCAACTATTTATTTGACTATGTTTCAAAGTATCCCCGAACATGAATTGCAGAAATTCCTAGATTTAAACGAATATGGGTTCTATAAATTCATGCCAGATTCAGAAGTAGTAAAAAACGATTTGGGGTATTTTATCAAAAATAAATCCATTGAGACATATAGTTATGTTACTCCAACTACACTTGGAGAAGAAAAGTTTGAGGATTTTTTAGATTTTACATATTCATACTTCTCAGATGGAAAAGAATATTTCATCATTAAACATGCTTTAAATGAATTCTATAGACGAAATTCAAAGATACTCAGACAGAAACAGCTGATAGGCTACCACGTTGATATAGGATTAATGCATTTGGAAAAAGAAAATAAGGATAAACTCAATCCTTCTCCACATGTCGAGTATGAATTACTTTCTACAAAAAACGTGAAAAAATGGGTGAATGTTTTCTTTGATGCATTCAATTATCCTAAAAATTTGCGTAAATATATTACCCAAATGGCAACAGCTCAGAGTGAAAATGGGATAGAATTTTACGTTGGCTATGTAGCTGGAAGAGATTCCTGCTGCTTTTGCTCTTTTAATGATGGAACCTATAGAGGACTATATGGTGTGGGAACAAGGTATCGAGATAGACGTCGAGGATATGCTTCAACATTGATGGCAAATTACATTCTTGATACTTTTGAAGAAGATTCAGAAGCTAAATTTTGCTTACAAGTTCAGAAAAATAGTGGAGCTGAAAAATTATATTCAAAAATAGGCTTCGAAGAAGTAATTATTCAGAAAAGATTTGATTGGGATCCATCTATTTCCCAATGAATCTTCTAATCTAGACCTTTCCATTCTTTATTTGTCTCTTGTAAGTCCTTAGGATTATCAATACTTCTCCAGTAATATCTTGGTTCAATCCTAAAGGCTGTTAGTTGTTTTTTCTCAGCTAATGAAACGAATATAGTTTCTTCCATCTGTCCTTTCTCTGGGAAATCTTTAAGCAACTCAGTTTTGAATGTGTCAACACCTGCATGAATCCATTAATCTAAAACTGGCTTTTCTCTGAATTTAAGGATTGTATCATCTTCCTCTGTATCTACAATTCCATAAGGGCTTCGCATCTTAGACGTTGCTATTGTCCCCATAGTACCAGTTTTCAGATGGTTATCATTCATCTTTCCCAAATCAAAATTAGTCATAATATCTCCATTAACAATAATGGTGTTTTTGCTCCCAACAAACTCATTTGCTTGTCTAACAGCTCCACCGGAACCAAGTTTTTCTTGTTCTTTGCTATAACTAACTTCTATTGTCCCATAATCAGTATTATAGGTACTTCCAAATTGCTCTTCTATGTAATCCGCTAAATGTCTAACAGCTAAAATAGCGTGTTTTACACCATACTTACATAACCATGACATTTCCCATTCAAGTATGGTTTTTCCTGCAACTAGAATCATAGTTTTCGGGTAACTATCTTGAGTGACTGTTCTGATTCTTGTTCCTAGTCCACCACATAAAATTATAGCATCCATAATTTTGTTTGCACTAAGCAACAATAATAAACTTTTCTCTCGTTATTTCCCAATATTTTGACATAAAGTTAAAATAGTTTAGATTAGAGTTATAGACATTATGACAGCTGAAGAAAAATCACCTATAGAAGAGTTTGTAGATTTATACGCCAAAATCAAAGCTGATTTTGAAAAGCTTCCTGACATCTTAACCAATTTGTCTAATTTTTCTGGTGATATTGTCAAAGAAAACAATGAGCTTAAAGATAAATTGAAGGACATTGATAATAAATTCCAAGTTCTGCAGACAGAGTATGAATCTAAAGATTCCAAAATCTCTGATGTAGAAAAAGAAGCAGCTAGTTACAAAGTGAAACTTGAAAGCGTCGAAGAACAGATGTCTGGGTTAAGAGAGATATATGAAGAGATGGCTCAAGAAAGATCAAAGGATATTGAAATACAAGATCTTCTGAAAATCTACACAGTTCTTTTTGAGAAAGTTTTTGCAGCAAATCCTCACACTAAGATATTACTACTTTTGCAAGGTGTAGATAAAGAAGTCTGGACTAGAGACGAATTAGTTAAAACTACAGGATTTGCTCCTGCTGCAATCTTGAAAGCACTTCACGATTTAAGAAATAATGGTATAGTTGACCTTGATGAATCTGCTCAAGAAGTAAAACTCGCTTCAGAATAAAAAAGGAGACAAAGAGATAATTAGTCTACTAAGGACATTAAATATTCCTTAATTTTCGTCTCTTCATATTTCTCATCATGTTGTACTTTGTCTAAAGGTATTTTTCTTGGAGCCTCAGGATCTTCATTTGGGTAACCAATAGGAATAATAGCCATTGGGAGAACATGTTCGGGTAAATCTAACAATCTAGAAACTCTTTCGTCATTAAATGCTCCAATCCAACAAGAACCTAAACCTAAAGCTTTGCACATTAAGAGAATATTTTGCACTGCAGCTCCAGAATCATGATAAATATACATTCTCTCTCCTCTATCACCATAACTAGATGTTGTTCTTTCTAAATTAACAATAACGACAATTACGACAGCAGATTCTTTCACAAATCTTTGAGCTGAAATTTTCTGTCTTATAGAAGGATCCTTTATAACCACGAACTCGACAGGTTGTCGGTTCCCAGCTGAGGGAGCTAACCAACCTGCTTCAAGAATCTTTTGAAGAGTACTATCTGATATTTCACGATCGGTGAATGAACGTACGCTTCTTCTGGTTTTTATTATATCATAAACTGCATCAGCTGATTCATTAGTCATATTTTTCACAGTACAACCCAGAATACACTATATTTATCATTTTCGGATGAAGGTTATCTTTGCTGAATTTATATCTACAAATTTCTTTCATTCTATGATGATCTTATCTTTTTCTTGTTCTTTAGATCCTTCTTCTACCTTCTCATCTTCCTTCTTCTTCTGATTCAAAGCATTTTTCACATATGTTAAATCTGCTAAAAATGCTTTCAAAGGAATGATAAACAGTCCTACTAAGTAAATTAGTGCTGCTATAACATAGAAGAGTATACTTCCTACTGTAGCTACTGTAGCAGAAGTACCCAATAGATCTAGTAGGAGCAATGGGGAACATGCTAAACCTATGATTGAGAAGAGTAATGTACCTAAACCATAGTTAACTAATATTGTACTTATCTTTACAGGTCTCTTAATCTGGAATATTTTGTATACCCAACTAGAGCTAACATAGTAGATTCCAAAAAATGGTGCAGATAATATGAGCGCTCCTCCTAGTATTCCAGTGATAAGAGGAGGTATGATTAACTGAATAAATGCTAGTCCTATACTTACTATTACTGTGCCGATTGCAATTAAAGCTAAGGCGTATCCAAAAGACTCTAAAGCTGGACTCACAACGCTTGACAGAGGAAGTGGACCACTGAAATAACCTAAAGGACGAACTCTATTATAATCATATTTAGCGATAGGAGGTTCATATGCAGGCCCATCAGGAATGACCTGTCTGGTTTGAACTACTGGGGGGGCATACATTCTTGTTTGATCTACAGGGGGCCAAATTACTAATTGAGGTTGTTTCCCGGGGGTAGCTCCTTGCGACATGGGATCAGATTGAGCTGGAGGTGTTCTCTTAACATTGATGGGTGCTTCAGCTTTAACATCTTTGATATTCTCACCACAAGAACTACAAAATACATCTTCAACTATATTATGATCTTTACATGCTGGACAAATTTTAAGTGGAATGCCACAGAACTTGCAGAATTTAGATTCCTTCCTTATGTTTTTTAAACATGCAGGACAGTTAGACGGTTCACTCATTATATTCAAAGGATTATGGGTTGAGAAAAATAAAAGGGTTTTGAATAAGAGATTTTTTGTTTAGTCTGATAATCTTATGAAAGATTTTCTCAATTTTTCTTCTTTTTCAATAATCTCCTTTCTACTATCTCTTCCTTTTTCGAGAATTTCCCAGAATCTGTCTACATAGTCAGGATGAATACCTGTCAACACACCTCTAATGGTGAGATAGGGCTCATCAATAGTGTTTAGAGCAATCCTGACATCTCCTCTTTCAAACTTCTTAACTATCTTTCTAGTTTCGAAAGTTGATTGGAAAGTTGTAGGTGTAGTTATTGTAAGGTATCCTTTTTTTGCTCTAGTTACATCTGCTGTTAAACTAGAATTCTCATCTAGTTTATTGAAGAATAAGTCTGAAAATCTTATGTTTTGAGCTTCTTCAAGAGTATCAAATTCCTTATCTAAAGAAACAATTACTCCTAATCCATTGGCTTCTTTAGTGAATGACAAAAAGAAATCATTCAAACCCGCGTTGTATTCTTCATGGTCACTTTCTTGTAAAGCTGCAAGAATTGTTGTGGTCATAGTTACAGCTAGCAACTCATTACTTTGCTCTAGAGCATCTGTTGCTTCCTCTTGTTCAAAAAATGATAAAAGCTTCTCATTATCGAATAGCAATATTGGGCTTTGAGGACCCATTAAATCAAATCCTAGGAAATGGAGCGCTTTTGCAGCATTGTATTGAACTAAAGAAGGCTCACCTTTTTCTGGAACAACAAAAATGATTGTTGGAGGGTCTCCTGTTATGTCAGCTAATATCTTACTAGCTAACATTGATCCAGCGCTACCTGTTCCTCCTCCACTTCCTACAATAAGATGTAGGGCTAGATTATCTTCGTCCCTGCGATCATCTTTTTTGTAAAAGACTACTTTCTCAAGTTTATCTCTAAATTCCATTTCTCTGGATTTGAGTTCTTCATAAACTGAGTTTAGGTCGCTATTTGAAGATGTTTTATTTCTATCAAACCACCAATGCTCTTCGTAATCTTTCATTTTTGTTTGAAAATTGTCTGACTGATTAATTGCAATAGATTTTACTGTGATCCTACTCTCCTTCAAGTGATGGATAATCTTGTCTCCAATTCTGCAACCAGCATTACCTATGCCTATGACAGCTATTGAAATCTTCTTTTTGAATAACTTCCGCTTTAACCAAGACATTATCATACATCTCCTGAAACTGTTGTAAAAATTCTTCTCATATTGAGTACCCAGATAATGATCGCCATTGAACTTTTTAGTAATTTACCAGTTGAAATTGGTACAGTTCTCATATTTGAAATATAGTTTCTTAACTGGAACATAGTTACATTTTCTTGTTTTGCATCTTCAGCATACTTTAACTCAAATTCAACAACATTTGCAAATATATAATTGTCTAATTCGATTAAAGCTTTCATCTTGAATTTCACCATTTTAACTCTGAAACTATTCAAAGGTAGATAGACTATCAAGAACATAATAGCTGCAAGTAAAATAGAGATGATAACTACCATGACTGTCCAGGGGCTATCTTCACCAATAAAAGTCAATATCGGAAAGTTGAACCCTAAACTAGGCATCTCACTTGCAAACCCATAAATCAAGAGATTAATTGTTCCCATTGCCATTGCAATAGTAGTTATAAGAGCAGACAGTAAACCTGCAACTGGAATATTTTCTAATTGCCTGATAGATCTTCCAGGGGTATCTCCTAAAGCCCAGATTATGTCATAATTTTCTCTATTTAGAAGAGTTCCATATTCATCAAGGTAAGTTGTTAGTCTCTCTTTTAACGTTTTTAGGATTTTAGAGTAGATCATAGTATTAAGTATAAGATAATAAGTTGCCAAATAGAAAATATAGAACATCAATGGACTTACAATGCAAGAGATGATTCCAAATGCATTAGCAACAGAGTAATTTGTCCCAGTAGTCTGTGGAATTGTTATTAATAGCATTGGTAAGTTTAATCCAATTCCTGATAGAAGGGACACAATGATTATTATTGGATTCTTCGGCAAATACCTATCATAGTATTTTGCATAATACTCCCGAACTGGTTTTTCTATCCACTCTACACGTTTTTCTAATGTTAAACCCAAATAACCGTCATGAGTGTATTTCAGATAGAATAAGGAGAATAGCACTCCACCTAGTAGAGGTATGAGCACAGAAACAGTCAAATCCACCATGATTGTACTCAGATCAAGTGGGTCAGCAAGCTGTTGAAATGGAACAATTACCATTATAATAGTTGGTACAAAAAGCAACACAACAAAAAACCACAGTTTAATGTAATTCCACCACTTCAAAGCAAGAATGGAATTCAGTTTAACTTTGAATAGTGCAATTGGAACTAAGTAGAAATAGAGAAGAGGATTTTCTAAAGCTTTCAAATAGAGCGGGTTCTCTACCATCGCAGCTGTTCTCGGATACTTCTTGTAGTGTTCTATAATTAAATCTTCGAACTCAAAAGAAGGTATCTCAACATCGTTTGGTTTTATCATTTTTGCTTTTATTGAAGTTGATTTAGAAGAACTAGTTTCCATGGCATTTTCTATACAGTTAGCTTACTTTTAACAATTTCGCATGAGTAAGTTTTTCCCATTCCTCCCATTTATGTTATCTTTTTATAGGAAAATCTAATTAAATTACTGATTCCAAAATGACGAGAAGCGGAGTGAGAACGACTGTAAGAGTGAAAATTAAAACAAAAGTAATCACAATGCGAAAGAGAAAAAAATTAGAGCAGATTACGGGGAGAGATACAAGAATAATTAAGCAATTCATCAAGGTGATTTATCACAATGAAGATCATATAGTATCGAACAAAAAGGTGAATAAAGCAAAACTAGACCACCTTACTCTCACCACAAGTAAAAAGAATAAACAACCCAAACGGTTGAGCGTTAGACATGATCTAAAAAAGAACTTTCCCCGGTGCTCCCAAAATGAATTGCAAGAATGTAGAGAGAATGCTGTTGCAATATATCACAGTCAGCAAGTGAAAAACACCTTACCATCTAAAGAAGCACCTACTAAAAAGGCTCCTCGAACGCAACTAGAACATAATAGAAGGTTTATCCTTGCGTGTTCCCCATCCAACACCATAGCTCGGTGGTGGGTAGGGATAAGAGACTCTTTGGATACAAAGAAGAACAAAACTAGTAAGCATGAAAAATTATGGCTGCCTCTCGCTTGTTCCCCTTATCACGAATATAAGATTCATCAAGGGAAAATAAAAGCTCTTGAAGTGCTCTACTACACAAAGAAAAAGGAATGGTGGGTACATTTCATCCTACTTCACGTTCCAGATAAGTATTCTTCTCCTCGTCCTCCAGCTGTGCTGGGGATAGATCTAGGAATCAACAAACGTGCAGTAAGTGCACTCTTAACTCCGAAAGGAACAATTAACCGACATGAGATCAGATTTTGGTCTGATAAGACACGAAAAAAACTACTAAAGGAAACAGAAAGAAAAGTCGCTAAACTACAGAAAATCCTAGCTCAGTCTAACTTGAGTTGTGGAAAAAGCAGAATACTTCTACACCAACTTAAAACCCTGCGAAAGAGACAAAGAACAGAGCATAAGCTTTCTGATCACACCTATGTTAACAGGTTAGTCAAGTATATACTATCAGTTGGAAAAAGATATGATTTGTATGTAGTGGTTGGTTTTCCCATTCATATCCGTAAGAGTCATTATCGAGGTAATCTCCGTCCCTATTCCCGTAAAAGTGTCCACAAATGGAATTATAGGAGGGTGACTGAATTGCTTAAATTCAAGCTCTCACTGCATGGGTGGGAGGAGCACAGAATACTAAGCATCAATGAATCGTGGACCTCTTCTTGTTGCTCTCGTTGTGGCTCATATCACACTACTCGTCCTAACCAACCTACATTTATCTGCAACAACTGTGGGTATCAGCTTAATGCAGACTTAAATGGGGCGAAAAACATAGCAAAAAGACTGATCAAATATGTTCTGCAACCAAAATATAACTCTATTAAAGATCAAGTTAGTAGTAAGTTTTTTCCTCTCAGTTCTTTTTGTGTCTTCCCTGTCCTAAGCCAATGGCTTTAGACAAAGCAGAGTCGTCTGCTTACTCCCGGAGCTGGAGTGAGTACCTAAGGTGCTCAATAACACTGTCTCCAGTAATGAGTCCCGGGGAGGAGATGACCCCCCTCACCTCCGCTAACACTGTGTGTTGGAGGTGTAATCCCAGAGCTTGAAGCTCCCTACGCTACTACTTGATGCTATGCCACCATATAACGTTCTTGGGTTGGGAAGAGTCCTCAAAATGATTTCCAACTACCCTTAAAAGGAGAAGTGGGAAAAATAACTCATTGTTACAAAACAGATTTATGTGAAAAAAGCTTACTAAACTTGATTCAGTTGAAATTCTCAAAAATAGTTTGTACAATAGGACCTTCTTCTAGTGATGAATCCACTCTCAAACGGATGATTAAAGCTGGCATGGATGTTACTCGGTTGAACTTTTCTCATGGGACTCACCAATCACATGAAGAGGTATTTAAGAGAATTAGAAATATCGATTCTCGAATCACAATAGCATTTGATATCAGTGGACCTAAAATACGATTGGGAAAACTAGAAAAGAGGTATGTTCTAGAAAGAGATCAACAGGTTATACTGACTACAGATGATGTAGTTGGAACAAAGGATTTACTTCCTGTTAACTATCCTTCTTTAATTAAGGAAATCGAACAAGATTCTTTTATTTATATAAATGATGGATTTGTGAAACTCAAGGTGATTCAGAAGGAGAATAACAATCTAATTTGTCAAGTTATTGATGGAGGTAATATCTCCTCTAGAAAGGGTGTTAATGTTCCAGATGCTAATCTATCAATGAGAGTTCCTACGGAGAAAGATATAGCTGATATCAAAAAAGCATGTGAATTAGGTGCAGATTATCTGTTTATATCTTTCGTAAGAAGCGCTAAAGATCTTGATAAAGTAAGAGAAATTATTGGTAAGTGCTCTGAAAGAAATATCGGATTAGTTTCAAAAATTGAGCACAAAGATGCTGTAGAAAATATAAAAGAAATTGTAACTGTAAGCGATGGAATAATGGTTGCTAGAGGTGATCTTGGAGTTGAAGTAGGGGCAGCTAAAGTACCTGTTCTTCAGAAGAAAATTATAAGATTAGCTGTAAATATGGCTAAACCAGTAATTGTTGCAACACAGATGCTTGAATCAATGACAAAGGAACCTATACCAACACGAGCTGAGGCTAGTGATGTTGCTCATGCTGTTTTTGATGGTGCAGATGCATTGATGTTATCTGGAGAGACAGCAACTGGAAAACATCCTGTTACTGTTGTTAAAACAATGGCAGAGATAATTCAAGAAGCTGAAAACAATCTTTCATTTAACAGTTCTTTTGTTTCTGAATCAAACCTTCCTAAAGGGGGAGAAATAGGTCAAGCAGCAGTTAGATTAGGACAAAAATTGGATGTAGATGCTTTAGTTGCTATTACACAAACAGGATACTCTGCAAGGATGATATCAAGAAATAGAGTCCCTCTACCAGTTTATGCTGTTACACCTGATGAATCAACAATGAGAAAAACAAACTTGCTGTGGGCAGTGAAATCTCTTCATTATAAACATGATGGAGACTTTGATCAGCTTATTTCCAGTTCAATCAGGAAACTCTACACAGAAAAATTCATCCAACTCAATAGTGACGTTATAGTTGTTGCTGGGTCGGTGGTTGGACTTCCAGGCAGGATTAATACAATCCAAGTTCTCAATGTTAAGGAAACGATTGAGAGTTAGATTAATTCTCCTCAACTATTCTTTTAATAGAGTAGAAAACTCTTAAAAGGAAGGAAAAATATCAATATTTGAAGTAGAGATGTCAAAGATAGGTTCGTTATTTGGAAAGAAAAAACGAAAAGAAAAGGAAGAACAACCAAGTCTTTTCAACGGATTATATTCCTTTAATAATCAAAACATAATCATGAATAGTCAAACTTCTGAAGAAATCTTACATGGGAGTTCAGTATCCGATACTTTGTTCTTAGAAACTGATACAATATCTTCATCATTCGGTATTATCTTTGCAGGAAACAAAGAGATTACACTCTTCTCTCACATGAAGTCACGTCTAAAAGAGAATTTCCCCTCTTCTCTGATGTTTTCATCTTTAGAAAATTACGAGAACTTGAGTGAAAAACTTCCATTCATTGAAATACCTGATAAAAATATTGAAGATCAAACTTTTTTCCAAGGCAACCAATGGTATCAAACTAACAAAGATAGAATCGAAGATCGATTATCTCGTTTAACCAGGGATGTTTCTATAGTATTCATTTTTGTTGAAAATAATGCGTTCTTATTGGGGATGATACAACCTCTTCTCAGATTTATTGAAAATACAAAAACTCAGCCAGTACTTGTTCTTAACCTCCCAGTTGACGAAGCTCCTATTAGTAACACTGTAAGTATTTTAGCATTTATTCATCATATCATGAAAAAGGATGAAGCAATGAACATACCTTTCATCCTACTAGATGGAAATTTACTGCTAAAAGCTAATCCTCATTTGAATATAAGCGAGCTATCTTCAAAGTTTACTGACCGTATAGCCAACATTTTCTGTGATATTATGCTTGGGGCATTAACTTCATCAAATTTCTATCAGACAGATTTTAGCAATTTTGTTAGAATATTTGAGAACGCTAGAGGACCATGTAAATTAGTCTCAATAGATATATATGATAATAAACCAAACATATCTAGCCTACTAGGTCAAAAACAGCTTTATGATTCAAGTTTTTCAGTGAAGAATAGTGCAACTAGGGGTTTTCTAGTAATTCAACCGGGCACGAAGGGTCTCAATACTAAAATCTATAAAAACTTGAGAGACAATTACGCGAATCTTGATGTGAATATATCCATACTTAAAAAACGTAACAAGGGTTCGATAATTAGAGGTATTTTTACTTTTAATGAACTTCCAAAATCGTTAATGCAAAGGTATGAAGATCTTTCTGAAATATACATTGAAATTCTAAATGATCAAAATACTATTAGCGAATATTTTGACTTAATAAATCTTGAAGATCTATTAAATAAACAACGATACAGAATCAATTTACGTGTAAAAGAAGAAAAAACCAAAGAGGAAATAGCGTAAATTCTTCTTATTTTCTATTCCTTTTATGCAAAAATGGCAAATTTCTATATTCGCCTCTCATCCTCTCTTTTTGCCAAATTCTTGGTATATGTAAAGCGAAAACTATATAATAGCTTAAAAATGCCTTTTACCAAATTAAGTCTCGTTGGCGAATGTTTCAGTCATTACCTTTAAATATCTAATAGCGAGACGAATCGATAAATAATTATTTGTGAGGATAATAGAATGCAAGGTAAATTCCGTACAATTATAGGCGCTTTGATTTTAACAATTACAGTAAGCTCATCTGTATCAATGGGTGTATTGCTCCCTCTTCACTCCTCGAATTTAATTGAACAAATCTATAAGGATATGGACAATTATGCCCGTTTGACAGAAAGTGATTTCTTGCCAAATGACGGGAGCGGTAATTTCTCTGAATGGATGTATACAGGTTTAGAGACAAATGATTCAAATTTTGTTGATCAAGCAGTTTTTGAATTCTTCAATATAACAGATAGAGAGGGTTACCTCGACTATAATACGCCCGTGTCATACTTCTTTGTTCAAGGGGAACTGGCTTTTGATATTATTGTAAACAAAACAATTTTAGAATACAATGCAGAGGATGATTATGTGGTTTATGCTTATAGAAAACAATTTCTCTTTAATGCAGCAGACTCAACCTTAACTGGCGATGAGATCGTTTTGAATTTCAATTATCTTTGGCCATATTATATTGAACATTTTGGTAATGGTACAGAGTATGGTTTTCAAAGCTTTATTGCCTCAAGACTACTCCAAGAAGAATTACAAGGCTTCAATACATCATTAGGTTATACTTTTAATGAATTAGCTAATGCCGTTATGAACAGGACATATGCTGAAGAAGAAGGAATTCTTGATCTTGGTGTTTACTTACCTCATAATTGGTTAAGCGTAAGACCTGCTTTTCCAAATCTTAATTTTGATAGCGCAACAGGTTACAAAATATTATATGATGCTACATACAATGGTCATGATTACTCTTTCTTAACAGGTGAAGCTGGTTCAGCTAAATATTTCCTTGATCTAGTCAGGGGTCTTGATTTTGAAGGGCAATATAATTTAATTGTTGATGTCGAACAACTTTTAGCAGATATTTACGGAATTGATACTCCACAAAAGCAAGAATACGCAAAATCCTTCGCAGCTTATATGAATTATTTACTCGGAAAACCTTCACTTGATTGGCTTTATGAAAACAAAATATCATATGCTTGTGAAAGAACTGCTATGGAATGGGTATTAGGTATGGAAGACCCTCTTATGGGTGGAAAAAGATTCCCTTTAGTTGACAATCAAACCTTATCAAGTTCAAGTATCGATTGGGATTTAGATATGTATTATGCTGAAAAACTTGGTACAAATGATGTAAATGATGTTGGTAAAATAATTGCTATCGCTAATATTCCCGGATATTATTATGGTCAGTCTATGGAACTCTTCGTAGAAGATAACTTAGCCTATGTTATAGAAGGTGGGACTGATATTAAAATTGTGAATATGACTGATCCATTATTCAAAGCAATCGGGCAATTCGGAGACTTCATTCTTGACTCTGCTCAACCCAATCCTACTTATGATCCAATTAGTGTAGATGGCTTTATTTCAAACCTTGTTGCTGTAAATTCATATGTTTATGCGGTTGAAGGTGACGCTGGATTAGAAGTACTAAATGCAACTGATCCAAGTTCAATTTATGAACTCCAACAATGGACTAATTTTGGAAATGCCGATATGCGTGACATAGATTCAGCAGTTTTCGGAACATCAACTCCTTATGATGCTCTCATTATAGCAAATGGGCAATATGGTCTAACCTATGCTAGATTGCAAACTGATAATAGAACAGTTAGTACATTTGTAAACTTTGTAGGACTATCTGGTGATGCTCTTTCAGTAGATGAATATAATAATTATGCTTTCGTAGGATTAGGATCTGACGGAATTGATGTAGTTAGCGTTGATGGTCTCAATGGAACAATGGCACTTGAATATCATTATGATTCAATCGATTTTGCTACTTTTAACAACATTCTAGATGTTAAAGCAGAAAACGGCTTTCTATACGTTCTTGATGAAGTTGAGGGTATGTTAATATTCGATATAGAATTTGATGGTACTCTAACTGAACTAGGTCAATTTGCATTCGGACCTACTGAAACTCCTTACATTGATGTTCATGTTGAAGGAACAAATGCATATCTAGCACAAGGAGGTTATGGTCTTGTTGTAGTAGATATTACTAACAAACTCAGTCCTTCTGAAACAACCAGATTTAATGGCGTTGAACACAAAGGAATTGCTTATGGTGTTTATGTTGATGGAACTGATGTTTATCTTTCAGATTATTCTCAAGGATTAGTTCATCTCAATTATGTTTCTAATACTTTCTCAACTGTTAATAAAGATCAGTTGCACACTTTCGTTGAAGCTTGGCAAAGTGAGAACAACGTTCAATTTAATAATTGGATACTAAGTGATGAGGAATTCAAAGCCAATGAAACATATGATTCATTTGGATTATACACATTTGTTGAAAGAGGTTACAGACAGCAATGGACAGAGTATTTCCTTAGACCTTACATCTTCTCCTCATTAACAGATACAGCTCTGTTTGTTGATAAAACAGTACTAGTCTATACTGCAAATGCTCAGATACCTTATCTACAAAATGATGAAAATCCTCTATATTGGATGCAAGCAGCCAACTTCATAAATGAGAGTTTCCAACATGCAGGAAGATGGAGTATCCTTCATGGAGAAGAATATTTGGCAACTGACTTTGCAATTACTCACTCTTTCCCTGGTTCATTAAGGGATGAATTCCACATGCAATTCATGCTAGTAGAGCCTAACACAGGGTCTGTAATTGAACGCAGAGACAGAGTACAATATAACACACAAGCTATTAATTACAAAGAAACATATGATCTACTCAATAAGACAACATTTGGTTACGATTGGGAAGTTTTAACGGAAGGCATTTACAATGATCTGCCCGTTGATCATATTTACAAGACATGGCATGTAACATATCCAGCTTTGCCTGGAGACATGGCAACACTTTTCTGGCAGGAAGATGTTTACAAAGCCACAAACAATTTCTATCTTGAAATTCGAGAAAGCTTCCTAGATAATATTGACAGTGCTGATGCTCTGAGAACATTGGGTGCTTTTGGTTCAATGTTCGTAGTTACAGCTGGATTTGTAGTGACATCTATTGTACTTAATATCATGAAAAAGAGACAAGATATTCTTTAATTATTGAATAATCTTCTCTGTCTTTTTCCCTTTTTATTCCTACTTAAACTTATAAAGAATCAGTGTTTAATCATTTTTGCCGGTAAAATTTAACTTTAAATAGGTATAACACTACTATGATTTATACTTACGAGAACAGTCTCAATATTATTATATGTTAAGCGGACATATGACAAGAGGATAAGAGGTAAACACATTGTCTGATGATAAAAGAGCAAAGAAAATGTCAGCTGCTGCATTCTTCAATGACAATAAAGCAATAGCTGGCTTTGGAAATTCAATGAGGGCAGTATTTACGAGTATAAGGGAACTTGTAGAAAATGGTTTAGATGCTGCGGAAATCAGGGGAGTCAACCCTATTATTTCAGTTGATTTACGCAAACTTTCTAGTAGAGAAATTAATGATCTGCTAGATGTTACACAATACAAAAAGTTGGAAAAACATCTTGATTTTCTGCAATTAACCTGTAGAGATAACGGAGTTGGAGTTTCAAGCAATCAAATAGCAGATTTATTTGGTCGAGTATTAACAGGAACTAAATATGGTGTGATTCAGACTCGTGGTCGATTTGGTCTCGGAGCAAAAATGTGTTTACTTCATTCGATGTCCTCAGTTGATCTTCCAGCGCGTATCAAGAGTCGTTACTTCATGGATGATATGACTCATGAACTACATTTAATGATAGATCTTGAAAGAAATCAACCTATCGTTATGGAACAAAGAGAATATTTAGAGGGAGATCCAAATGCCCTAACAGAACCAGGTGTTGAGATTAGTATAACTTTTACTGGTGCTTGGAGATTGGCAAAGAATAGTGTCAAGGAATACTTTAGACAATTAGCAATTATTACACCTTATGCAAGCTTTGACATAAAAATTCCTGGAGATAAGGATGGAGAATATGAGGAATTACACTATGTGAATGTAGTAGATGATATGCCTCCTCCTCCCCAGCATATTAAAATTCATCCTTGGGGGTGTGATATCACTCAATTCAAAGCAGAACTATCTTCAACTAAAGCTAAAAAAATGAAGGTATTTCTAGCTGAACATTTTATGGGTGTAACGAAGGAAATCGCTGAGGATTTCTTCCAATTATTAGAAATTGATCCAAATAAATCTCCTTCGAATATAACTTCGAAGGAGATACGAAGAATAGTACATGAAGGTTTTATTAAGGCTTATCAAGAAGCTAAGGATGTTAAAAGAAAAAGAGACAGGATATTCCAATTTGATCCACCAAGAGGAGATGCTCTTTCACCTTTAGGTGCAGGGAGACTAAGAAAAGGTCTAGAAAAAGAATTAGAACCAAAATTTATTGAAGCGGTTACAAGACCTCCAAAAGCTTATTCTGGTCATCCATTCGCAATTGAAGCAACAATGGGTTATGGCGGAGGAGTTAATGAAGCATCTCAAGCTAAAGGAGCTACTGTTCACGATAATAAGATAATTTACAGGTATGCAAATCGAATACCACTGATTTTTGGAGCTGGAAACGATGTTATTACTCAAGTTATTTCCTCTATTCGATGGAACGACTATGGATTAACAAGGCAATCTGACCCTCTTGCAATTGCTGTCTCATTAGTCAGTACAAAAATACCTTTCCCTGAAACAAGTAAAGAATATATCTCGAATGTTCCTGAAATTGAAGAAGAGATTAGATTAGCTTTGATGCAATTAGGAAGGAGACTCAAAACCTTTTTGAGCAGAGCAAAGCGAAGAAAAAGAGAACATGCTAGATTATCAAGATTTGTTAAATCCGCACCAGTCATAGTAGAAAACCTTACCCAAATTCTTGAAGATGAGAACCTTAAATTCACGGATTTCCGACTGGAAACAGGTCGAATTTCTGCAGCTCTAGCTCATGGTTCTCCGAAGAAGGTGCGCTTGTATATGCCAATTGGAACGCGTTTATTCGGAGCGAATATTTGGTGCCCCAATAATATTCAAACGACATTAAAGAATAATGGTGTTCAGTCAGTTTCAGAATTCTTACTTAAAGATTCAAAAGAGTTAGCTACGCTCCTGCAAATGACAAGAGCTCAGATTTACGACATAAAATTAAGAACCATTTCTGAATTAGACAGAGATAAATTGAGCCCAAGTTTTGATACAAAAATTTTAGTGTCTCGTCTTGTTGAAAGAAGGTTCTCCTCCGAAGGTGAAAGAAGGTTTATTTCCTTGAAAGACGCACTATTTAGACGATGGATACAAAATGTTTTCCACTATTTAGCAACAGATTTTACAAAACTTCGTGCAGTTTCAGGAATGTTAGAGAAATTTTTTGAAACTAAAAAAGATGAACTACTCAATGATTATTTAACTAAAGGAGTTAAGAGAAGTAAAAACACCGTTTTAACTATCGACAAAGCTATTACTACCTTCACTAAGCTATCAGATTTAAAGAAAGAACAACTCTATCCTCCATTTAAACACTTAAAATATGAAACTGACAATGTTCTTGGTGAAGATTTATCGATAGAAGAATTTCTCTACCAGACTGTACAACCCACCTCAATAAATTACCATCCTGAAATAACTCGAACGCTTATTGAGTATTTGAAAAGTGTATTTACTCGGGTCAAGAACAAGTTTCCTGCATTTGCTACAAGCAGTATTACAAAAATGAGCCCTGATTGGACAGATGGTTATACAAAAAATGCTTTCCACAGAAGAAAGATAAAAACAATTGACGATTTTCTAAACAAATCTACAGATGAGCTTGTCGATATTAAAGAACTGGAAAGAATAATGTATGAACAGTACATAGAACTGATCACCTTAAATTCCAAATCAGTTCCTTTGAAAGATTTCTCTTTTGTTGGAATTCAAGAACTAAAAGAAGATGAAATTCTTGTTAAGAAAGCTTTGGCTAAACATGGAATAACAACACTTGCACAATTCTTAAGCTGCCCCTCTGAATCAATTTTCCTGAGAAAATTGGATACTTTAAGTACTCTCCTTCTGAAGGAATCAAAGTTCAAATTATTTGCGAATTTACACGCTACTAACAGGATTATTGATCAATCTTACATCAAAGTCATTCCTAAAAGCGTTGAAGCGGAATTTTTGGAAAATCAAATATTTACTACTACCACCTTTTTAGCAACATCTTCAATAAAATTAAAGAAAATGGGAATGAAGAAGAAAGATATCGAGAAAGCAAAGAAGGAACTTGGTACACCTTTACCGAATTGGATTAATCATGCTGAAATTCTCAAAAAATGTGGCATAGTTACCTTAGAAGAATTATTCTTCAACGATGCATCTGAATATAATCTTACAACTGACGAAGAGAAAAAATATGTTGAAAATATCATTTTTCTTCGCACGCCATTGATTTTTGCTCTACCTGAATTAAGAAGTTCCTCCTATCTTCTTAATGAGATTGGTATCAATAATATTGGTCGTTTCCTAATTTGGTCTGATGCTGAACTTTCAGATATCCTTTATCTATCTGTCAATGAGATAAAAACCCTAAAGAAGAAAATTACTTATGATAAACAAATTCAATCGAAGGACAATCTAAAGAAGAATTTAGCGTTATTTTCAAAGCACTATCCTAATTTGGTGAACTATTTTGATAAAGAAAAACCATCTATTCAGGATTTATATTATACTTATCAATCAGAGAATTTCTCACTTAATGTAAGTTTTTGGAAAAAACTATACAAATTAAGTGAACTATCTCAACAAGATGCAATTGATTTAGTTCATCTTTATCCTAAGAATTTTACAGATATCAGTTCTTTGAAAGATGCTCTTCTTCGTTTGAAGTCAAGGAATATTCAAACTATACGTCAATTCATGGATTCACAACCTGAGATAATTGAATCAAAGTTAAGTGAATCAAAGGAAAGAAAAATTGCATTAGACCTCTATGATAAAATAAGAACGAGAAGATTTGAAGGAGAACAAGATCTACATAAACAACTACTTCTACTAAGTGAGTATGATGAACTTCAGAGAAATTTGGGATCTCCTATTTCAAGGATTCCTGAACTTACACTTGAAGAATTAGAAAAATTACGAGGGCAAGAGATAATTGCCGTTCATCAATTATTCGATTATACAGTAGATGAAATAACCGTTGTGCTTGGTCGTGATAAAGAATCAGTACAACAACTTTTGGACAGTTTCACCCTATTACAGAAAGGAACATCATTCTTTGAGAAAGGCGATAGAAATAGATACAAATCGCTTGTATCATTTGAATTTGAGGACCTTGAACGGTTTTCTTCAATTGAAATCCAATCACTTATTCAAGCAGGTTACGCTTCAGTTGATCAGATTTTTTACCTTACACATCCCCTTACTTTTTCCTCCTCAATTCTGCATTGGAATGTTGTAGACAAGTTTAGAAAATTATTACGATCACCGCTTACATTGGTTACATGGGAGAAGAGAGTTAAAACAAAAACTTTTGATGAAACTGAGAATAAAGAAGTAGAGGTAGAAGAGGTTCAAATTTCTACATTAACTACTCCACAATTGACTATTTTACAGAACCAAGGTATTTCGAGAATCATTGACCTTCTTGTAAGTAAATCAGAAACACTTGCAGAAGCTCTTAGCATAAGTGTAGATGAAGCTAAGATGCTCCAGAAAGATATCAGAATTAGTGATACTGGAACTGATTTAGCAGAATTGGATATTTTCAAAGCAGAGATTGTTGATCAATTAGAGGAAAACAATATTCTTACTCTTGAGGACTTATATTTCTCAACTACAAAGAGTAAATGGAGAGTTAAAGCAGTTCCATGGGATATTATAGAATCATTCAAAAGCATACTCAATCTTCCTCTTGCACATTTCTCAGACATGTTGGATGAAGATATTCTAGTTGCCTTAGAGAGTGTAAATGTTAAAACCTTGTTAGGATTTATGCTTTCAACTCCTGAGAATTTAATGAATAAGACAGGCATACCTGATGAAAGAATTGAAACAATAAAACGAGGTATGGCTATTTCTGATATATTTAGTTATTTCTCACTTCCAAGTTATTTCCTTCCAAATTTAAGTTTCCAGCAAACAGAAATTCTTCAAGAAAATGGCCTTAAATCGGTTGCAGAATTTATCAATAGTTCTCCACAGAAAATTAACAAATTAATCAAAGTACCTGCAAAACAATTCCGAGAAATCACAACGAGTTTAACCACTCAAAGCCTCCAAGCTCTTTACGACGAGAAAGGCATTTTTGCTTTTGAGACAAAGCTCTTTGATAAAATGGAACAACGTTTCTTGGGTAAGGATTCAATATTTGAATTTGATAGGTTTCAAACCATCCAAGAAATATATTATACTCTGAATAGAGATTTCTATCAAAATAATCAAGATTTATGGGAAAAAGTCTCTGCAATTCAGAAAGTATTATCACTTCCTCTGCATATATTCACTGAAATCTCTGAATACGCTCTTGAGATTATGAGTCAAAATGGTATTAATACTGTCTATCAGCTGCTTTTCATTCATGATGTAGATCTAACTGACCCCTTATTATTCAGAACAGTATCAACCTATTCTTCAAAGATAATTGAGATGAGAGCATTTCATTACTTTTCCAAACTCCCTGCATCCGTATATAACTCGAATTATTTCAAGAAAATATTAGGCGATACTGCCAACAAATCTTTATCCGATGTTATTACTGATGAAAAGATAATAAAAGATTTAGCTGCAAAGGATAAACAATATCTATACGAAAACTATAATTTAACTCTCATACGTTCAATTCTAGAACTACCTCTAAGAATTACTCCTTACTTCACTAGAATAAAGAAAGTTAGACGAGAAGAATACAAGAACACCAAAATCGGGGATGTTTTTGATATCGATTTAGAAGAACATTCTGCTCTCTCCTCCTTCCATTCTAGATTATATGAAGAAAACTCTTTCAATAAATTGATCTCACAATTAGCTATCCCCATATCCTCAATGGGGTTACCACGCGAACTTGCTCTAAAACTAACTAAATCATCTATAGGTACGTTAATAGATTTTTATTCCACTCCTGAGAAACAAGTTTCTGAAATTTCAGGTTTCTCACAAAAGAATATTCGAGAAATAAAAGACTCATTAACATATTCAAGCATTGTTTCCTTCAGAGTTTCACAAGCGCACAAAGTAAAATCTTCCTCTTTGATTTCAGAAAAACAGATTTTTGACCTAATGAGCCAATCGATCTCAGACATTGAATCACTCTTCTATTCTGCTGAACTTCTGGGTGCTTCAAGAACCATCCCTCTTGAAAATTATAAGAAAGTTAAGGAGATTCTATCAGGATCTATAAGGTTTGTAGGGTTTCTCTCATTTGATGAAATACGAAAATTGGAATATCATAGCATCAATTCGATTATTGATTTTGCTCTTCTCACTAAAAAAGATCTATTCACTATTACACAGAACCCCATTTACAACGAGTTTCATGTTTTAGACCTAATTTCCTTTGATGAGTTATCAGAAAAAAGGATTCAAGCAGCTATACCTCTCGCGTTATGCCCCTCTATAGAAGAGGATTACTTAGATAAAATTAAGGAAATTGGAATAAACTCTATTCAAGATTTCATTTCTAGAATGCCTGAGATTAGAAAATCTCACCCTCATTTAGTAAAATTAGATGTCTTCCGAGAAGTGCAAATGTATCTCTCTTCCGTAGCTTATATCGGACTTCCCAATAAAAGTGTTCAGAAACTAATCTACTCAGGTGTCGGTGATATCCTATCTTTCATTACTGAAGATCCTTCAACTATCTCTCTGATTCTTGGAATAAGTGAGAAACAGGTTGAGAAATATGGCAAACTTGCAGTTCCAAGTAATTTAGTCATGGAAGTCGATAACAAAGGCGTGCTTCTTACTGAATTTTCAGGTTTATCTAAAGGAAGAAGAAATTCTTTACTTAAATCTGGTAAAGAAACAGTCCAAGACCTATTTAGTTCTCATTATCAAGCATATTCTCAATCAACTATTTCTGAAGTGCTGATTAGCGAATTTATTGAAAGTTGCAGTATGTCACTATACAGAATAGAAGAAATTGAACCTGAAATTAAATCTAAACTTTCAAAGAGTGGAATAACAAGAATTATTGATTTATTCTGCAGTACGGATTCCGAGATTAAGAAAGCACTTGATGGTAAACTCCCCAAAGAATTGAAACAAATTAGAAAAGGTCATTTCACCCTAACAAAAGGGATTCCGCTAATTTTGAATGAACCTTTGCAGGATATTCTTAGAGACCTTAATATTGAGCCTTCCAAGAAAAAAGTTGAGGATATGTTTGGTTTTGTACCTGAATTTCTGCTTCAATTTACAGAATCTGAAAGGATTGAGAAAGATAAGAATTTAGCATTTCTTGAACAGATAGTTAGTTTCTTGAGTCTTAATATTTTCTCATTATCAAACTTTAATGCGACAACTAAACTAATTCTTTGGAATCGTGGAATCCGTCATGTGATAGAACTATTATCCACGAATATGAACACAATTGATGGTATCCCCTTTCAAGTAATATCAGAAGTACGTTCTTTCCAGAAAGAGTTTAGCTTGAGTAAAAGCATGTCAGAGGCATTCTCACCATATATTGACGATGTACTTAACCTACCTGATAAGAAACAATTAAAATTCCAGAATTATGGTCTCACTAATGCTTTGCTATTAGTTGATTTTATCCCCCATCCCATTTTTAGTTTCACTGAAAGTGAGTTATCTATTCTAAGGATTTCTTCAAGTAATATGTTCAAACCAATAACATGGTTATCGTCAGATTTGTCTTTTAAGATTGAGGATGTAAACTTGCTTATTCAAAATAGAGCTATAAACATCCTTTCAGTTTTACTTTTATTATCTAATCACGATAATACAGACGCTTTAGCAACTTTATCCAACAAATACCACAAATCGATTTCTGTTCATCTTAATTCTTCAATCCTACAGCTTAGTGCTCCTGAATGGGCTTTGCAACTCTCAGATACTAAGATAATAACAGATGTTAAAATCCTAAAACTACTAAAGAAAGAGAACATTTCTTATCTTGATGAATTCCTGACTTTGGAAAGTAAATTCTTGAATAACCCTGATCTTGTAACAGAGGTTTTACCAAAACTGCTTTCACTAAAGAGTCTCCCCATTTCCTCTGTTGGGGACCTGTCCCCTTCTAACATACAGAAACTGAAGCGGTCAAGAATAAGTAATGTTTATGAGTTTCTTGTTGTTCCCGTTCCTTTACTATCAAGTATCCTGTCAGTTTCTGTTGAGAATATTAATGCAATTAAATCCTCTATTGATCTTTCTTCATTAGAGAAAACAGCTAAGCTTACAGGTTTAGATTTAGAACTCTTCCCTGAGCTTTCGCAAGATGCTAGAATTATCCTTCAAAGAAGAGGTTGTGTATCTCTGAATCAAGCATCGAAAATGGACCTGGATATCATTCCACTTCTTTCTGAAGATAAGGCAATTTTACAAAACCTTATAGCTATGTTATTTACTCCTACTACATTAATTGGAAAAATACTTAAACTGACAAAGAGTGAAATTGATGATTTATTAAGTCAGGATGTATGTACCTATGCAGACCTGTTAGAGCTTCCTCAGAAAACTTGGCCGATTAAGATAAGGAAGAGTCTTTCTGATCAGGATTCTGATCCAACATATCTTATCAAGAACCTACAAAATCTTGAGAAATTCGGTGTGCCCGTAGAAAAACTAGATTTAGCAAAAAGTGTCACTACTGCGTTGATAGAAACAGGGATTGTGACAATAGATCATCTATACTATTTACCTATCGCTTATGTAAGTGCTAGGAGTAAAGTTAAACAACCTATTCTTGAAGATATTAAGAAAAAATTATCATACAATATTAATTTCCTTCAAGACATTTTACATACAACTCTAGCTGGATGTTATTCAAAAGATTCATTCACAATTATTAGTTGCTTGATATATTGGAATAATTTGTCCAAGGATGCAAGAAAAGATTTAGAGGGCTCTATAGACAGTATTAAACTAATTGAAGAAACAGAATTTATAGAACCATTAACTTCTACAGAAACCAAGTTAAAATCTATAGGTGTTCTCTCATTAAGATCATTTATTTTATCTCCACAGATTAAGAAAGAAAAGGGTTTAACAACTAAACTCTTACCGTCTTTGTTAGCTAATATTCGTTTCTTAACTCTAGATCCAAAACAGAGTTATCGTTTGAAGAAAGCTGGTTTTACAACAGTTGCTGACTTGCTTCTAAATACATCAAAAACAATATCTGTGCAGTCCAAATTAGGTAAAAATGCTATTGATGAAATAGTCAACAACATTAAGATTGATGACTTGACGAGTTCAATTAAATCGATGGAACAAGAGCATTTACATGATGCATTTTATCTGAATAATAATGATAAAACATTCTTAAAATCGATTGGTGTATATAGTTTAGCAGACTTAAATGAGTATACTGTCTTTGATTGGTTTGTTCCAAAACAAAAAATACAAAGAATCAAGGCAAAAATTGACTCTTTATTAGATACTAATATTCTCTACTATCCAGGAATTACATCTATACAGTATGCAGAAGTTGTAGAACAATTCTTCATGAAGGATATATTTACAATCAAAGATCTGATGATATCAACAGCTGTTGAGCAAACTAGTGATTTACTGGAATTTTTGACCATATTCTCTACTAACAAACCCAAAATTCAATCCCAGTATGTGACCTCTCTATCATTCTTAAAAGGGATTGAGACCAAAGATTTGTTTAAGAATAATGTGAAAATAGAAAAGTCTGCAACAATTAATGATCTTATAGTAGCATTACACAAAAATTCTGTTGATTTAACCAAAAAGGGTGAGGGCATTCTTAAACAAATCAGCTATCCCATATCTATTTCGTCTAAACTCAACCTCAGTGAAGTAGATAATTTGCGCAAGAAAAACATCCTTTCTTATGTAGATCTACTAACTAAACCAGCTGGTTTCTGGCAAACACTTTCTCCAGTTAAACTTAAGAAGAAACTTCTTGAAATTCTTAGTACAATAACATCGAATGTTATTGCTAAAGATAGTATGAAGGGTGTTCAATTAAGTAGCATGAGAATTTTTGATATAACACTCAAAAAACAACTTACTTCAAACTATAAAACACTCGATGAAGTGATTCATGCAATAAGGATAGAAGATTCTAGAATCTTAAAACCACTGGAAAGGAAAATAAATAAAATTCTATCGACTCATATTTCTCTCCTCAAACTTCCAAAAATTAATCTAAAGTCATGGAAACGTCTTCTATCGACAGTATCTTCTTTAGAAGATTTCTACTTATTAACAGATCAGGAACTTGTCAAAATTTTATCCTCTAGCAAAGAGGAAATTGTAAAATTGCAAAAGAATCTTGGTCCTGAAAATATTATCCTCCCTCCAAGAATAAAAGAAAATAAGATCTTTACTAGTTCAAATGTTGCAGAATTGAGTGATAATGGTATTTCAAATTATGTACAGTTATTTGATGAATCAGTAGATATAGCTAAACTCAGCCCCATCTTAAGAGATAAAATTGCTTTTTACAAAGAATTTGATGTTAAACAATTGGATGAAAATATTGAAGAAACAATACTCTTGAAAGATTTTGTATTTCTTGATTCTTATACAGATTCTCTAGTTCTGAGTAAAAAACAAAAAGAATCTGTAAAGAACCTTTCTTCCTTACTCCTATCTCGAGGTACTCATCTGTCAAAGATATTTTCTTTAGATTCCGATAAAGACAAAAGTGATTTGCTCAATACAACTATAGAATATGTCCTCTTGATTGAGAAATACCAACCCAAAGTGTACTCCAAAGTCTTTGAATCTTTACAAGAAAAACTCTCTTCACAATTCAACACTTTGCTTTCTTATCTTAACAGATCACCAATTCTGCTTTCAGGACCGAATCTAATTAACATTAATAAAATAGTTAAGCTTCCATATGAAAATATTAAGGATTTGCTCTTATTATCCAAGGAGAAACTTATTCAAAAAATAGATGATACTGCTATTCAAAGAAATATTAGAGGATTGACATTATCTGTTTTGAATGGCCTTAACTCAAAATTAACCCATATTCCAAAGGAATTCTTAACAGCATATGAGCTAAATCAGTTAAAGAAAGAGAATATCTATTCATTTGAGGAAGCTTTAGTATATAATAGAAAGTCACCTAATAAGAAGTCTAAACCTTGGTTATTGTCTGAAAAAGTAAGGAAAATTTCAGTTATCAACACACTCTCACTTTCTTCATATCTTCCCTCATCTAAAATACAAGAAAGACTTCTCAAACTTAAAATATCCAATGTGTATGAACTGGTCTATTATTGTACTAACACAGAAAAAGAAGAAGACGTGAGTCTTTGTCAAACAGTAATTCAATCTGTAAGTTCTGTAAATATAGAAGAGATTGAAGCAAAAGAGAGAAGTAGATTTACTAAATTCTTCAATAATCCAGATATTTTTTCATATTTACGTAGTCAGGATATCAGAACTTTTGGACCTTTGGTACACTATCTGGATCAGTTAGATGAGGATGCATTTACTCCTGAAATTGAGAAAATCCTGTCAGTTATGCGTTTTCCAGTGGCTGTATTAACAAATAACCAGAAACTTGTATTAAAACTACAAAGTGAAGGTTATAACCAAGTAATTGATCTTCTCATTCCTGCAAAAATTCAAAATAGTTTGAAAAGTAGCATTACTGAGAACCAGAAGAAAGTTCTCACATCTCTGATAAATCTGTTAAGTTATCAAGAAATATCTCAAATAATTGCGAAAAATCATTATCCAGTATCAAAACTTAGTTTAATCGATGATATTTTACAAAAAGAATTAATAAAAGCTGGATATGTATCAGTAGCTCATCTCAAATCAGCTGATACAATTATTGCTGATACAAGTAAACTAAATCTACAGCAAATTTCACGTATAGTAAGACTATTTGATACGCCTATCTATTACTTGTCTGCAATGCTTAAAGATTACCCCCTAAGCGCTTTTGCTTTGTATAACAATGGAATCAACACGTTATGGGATATTTTCCTCATAGAAAGTAAAGAAATATCCAAAGTAACTGGTATTTCAACTCGGCAGATAAATTCCTATTTATCAACTCTTAACCCTCAAGCAATAAAACTTGCTCAAAAAGACGAAATCACTCTGAAAGAAACGCTTACTTACTTAACTGCTGCTGATGTTGGACGATTGGAGCAAGATAATATCAAGTCCATACAACAATTGTTATTCCTTACAAAAGAAAATAAGACCGGATCTTCACTTCTGCGTAGTAATGTGAAAAAACTCATCCAATTGCTTGGTATGTCCTTAAGTGCAGTAGACATACAAGAAGCGGTTATTAAACAGCTGGAACAAATAGGCATCAAATTAGTAAAGGACTTTATTATTTATCCAACAGATGCTATGGCTGGTAAAGTAGACCTAAGCTTTGTGATGATTAAAAGGATTAAGGGGAGACTTCCTTTAGTTACAAAAAAGAATGTAAAAAAACCATCAGCTAAGACCACTTCTACCTCAAAGAAACAAACATCTAAACCGCCATCTAAGAAACCTGCAAAAACTCAACAAAAAACCAAACCAAAATCTACCTCTTCCAAATCAAAGACTAAACCAAAACCAAAATCTACAAAACAAATAACTTTGATGGATATTAAACCTACTTCAACAAAGAAAACATCTTCAAAGTCAAAAACGAGTAAAAACTCAAAATCCACAACTAAAAAAGGTGAAAAATCATGAGTTCAGATTACAAATTCATTATTAGTAATTCAACAGTTTTACCTGCTATTGAGAGACCTGCTTCTTTTGATAAGGATATTCAAGTAAGAGAGATATACAATTGGGCTAGAGAAACATTTGATCTCAAGAGAGGGTCCTATGTACTATTCTTACGAAGTTTCAAGAAATGGCATAAACTTGAACCTACAAGAAAATTATCTAGATACAATCTTCAAAAGGAAACAATGAGTATTAGCGTAAAAAACACTGTTTCAATAGATAAATTACAATCCGTTAGAAAAGAGTTGGAACACTTAACAAAATACTTGATGCCTTTTGGTGTTACTCATGTAGCAACTAAAAATTCACAAGAAACAAACAATCTTCTTGTTGAATATGCTTTAGATTTCCTTAATCAAGCAATGGTATCACCTAATGATGCAACTTTCCAGATCCCATCTAGAGCAGGTACAAATGTAGGTTTCGATGAGGATCAAGAATTAGTTCTTATTGGTCGACAAATGATTGATAGACAATTTAGAAACTTAGCTTCTGTAAGTTCCGTTGAGCAAATGACTATTGTTATGAAACTCATTCACGATATTCTAGCCAGAGATATTCACAGTACTAAAAGAGATGTTTTCTACATGAATGTAAATGCATTTGATAAACAGTCGGTCTCTGATTCTCTCATAGAAGATTTAGGTGCAATGTTACAAGTTACTCGTTCATCTTTGAATATTAGTGCTTCTTCCAAAGGAATAGTTGTTGGAAGGATGAGTTTCAAAGAAAAAGGGGATCTCATAAATTGCCGTGCAATCGGAGCTGGTAAAGCTATTTCTCCGAATATTGATGATATAGATAGTATGGAAACTGATGCAGAAATGTGTTTGGTTATTGAAAAAGATGCAGTCTTCAATAGGCTAGCTGAGGATCAGTTCTATGATTATGTCCCAAGCATCCTTGTAACAGCAAAAGGTCAACCAGATATAGCTACAAGACAATTTTTGAAGAAAATAAACGATGATCTAGATTTACCTATATTCGCAATTATGGATGCAGATCCTTATGGTTTCGAAATTATGCGAGTATATAGTGTAGGGAGTAAAGCTTTGAGTTTTGAATCAAGTCATCTGGCCGTACCCAGCATAAAATGGTTAGGTTTACTACCAAGTGACCTTTCTCCTGAAAGCGGATTTGATATTCCAAAAAGTGCTTTAATTAAAATGACTTCCAAAGACATTCATCGATCTAAACTTATGCTAGATGAGGAGTTTGTAAAAAGAAAACCGAAATGGAAAGAGCAATTAGAAATCCAAATTGCAACAGGGTTTAAAGCTGAAATACAAGCTTTAAATGCTAGAGATCCACAATATATTACTAATTTCTATCTTCCACAAAAAATTGAAGCGGGAGATTTTATCTAAAATAGGTAAATTAAAAGGATAAAAATAGGAAAAAAAGTTAGCAATTAAGAATTATTTATTGTTATTTTATCAGGACAATCTCAATTGTGGACACTGTTTTTGGACCGTAACCTTCTACATCACTTGGTAATTCTTCAGATCCTATAACCACTTTATCAATTGTTACGCTATCTTCTGGGTATTTTCTACGAGCTATTTCAGCAACATCAACTGCTTTAGAGATTTGTCTTCCACGGGCTTGAATTCCACATTTACTATGTTTATTGATTATTGTGATGGCTACTAAAACATAACTAATCGTTGGTTTCTTTCCGATGTAAATTATATGACCGCGCTCTCTGTAATCAGTTGTAGATTTAATGGCTTCTTTAGGGGTTTCTTCTTTTTTAGGAGTTTCTTCTTTAGCTTCTTCCTTAGCTTCTTCTTTAGCTTCTTCTTTAGCTGCTTTTTTAGGAGTTTCTTCTTTAGCTTCTTCTTTAGCTTCTTCTTTAGCTTCTTCTTTAGCTGCTTTTTTAGGAGTTTCT
>BPTK01000011.1 GCA_023705905.1 Candidatus Heimdallarchaeota archaeon | reverse complement strand
TCTTCCTTAGCCTCTTTCTTAGCTGCTTTTTTAGGAGTTTCTTCCTTAGCCTCTTTCTTAGCTGCTTTTTTAGGAGTTTCTTCCTTAGCCTCTTCTTTAGCTTCTTCCTTACTCATGAATTTCACCTATATTCCATTGTCTGTCAAATGCTTCAGTATAAGCGTTATTTAAATGGCATTCCCACGCTTAAAAATTTTTCCTACTCTTTAAGTGACACACAAAAGAACAAATAAATACATCAAAGTAAAACAAGAATAGAGCTTAATCATTCAAAGGATGTTTAACAGATTTGAGGTTTCCAAGGTTCCTAATTGATTCTTTAATTATTGTGCTAAGTATATCATTACTTACCTCTCTTTATACTGTCCTTGGGTGGTTTTTTCCCCTCTTTGAAAATTACATTATTATTCCTGATATTCTTATTGGGATTGGTTTTATTATCTATGGATGGTTATTAAGACGGTGGTTTCTTAAGAATGATCTTGACGAGAAAGATGGTTCTTTAATACATGTTATCAAGGTAATCCTTCCAGTATTTGGTTCAATTCTGATTTTTGCGTTAGTAATTGGTTTATCAAACTTATCAAACATAAGTCTCCTAGCAATGATATTATCCTATTTGCTAAACATCTTTCAGATTTTCATTATATCAATTTTAGTTGGGATTTTCACATTTTCATTCATCGAGAATAATATAGGTGTTCTTTTTTTCAAAGAACCTGTAATTGAACAAGAAGACAAGCTCGGTTTTGGTTTAATGAGAAAACAGCTAAAGAATCTCGTTGAAAAACAATGGAAATATGGAATGATTATTCTTTGGATATCTATTATGACAGCCAATTTACTGGTTTTTCTTGCATATCCTTCCATACCTTCAAATGAGGTGAGTTTTACCTATCAAAATCTCGCTTTTAGTTTTCCGAATTTTGCCTTCACATTCAATCCAGAAACTGGTTTCAATCAACAATTTTTCTCAAGTGTTTCTATCCCCTCATCAGTATTATTGAATTGGAAATTAATTCAATCTCTCATTAGTCTTGTTTTTCTAGGGTTGCTTGTACTGCTTATATATTTGCCCCATTCAAAGATTTCAAAGGAAAGAAATGAAAGTGAAGTAAAAACTGTAAATAGTGAAAATGTTCAAGAAAAAGTTGAGAAACTGGGTACTGTCCCAGTTTCCATAACGACTTCTAACATAATCGAACATTTTGATGATATGGACAATGAAATTCTAGCTTTCAAAGTTCTGTCTCCACAACCTACAGAAGAATACTTACCTTCAAACATTATAACCCCTAAGTCAAGAAGAAGATTTTCAAAAATACTATTTAGAATGAAAAACAGTGATGTCATTCCAGTAATGAACTTAGCGAGCTTGAATCTAGTTCTAGCACTCTATATAGTTGCTTTATTTGATAGATTAGGCATACTGACAAATATTGCAAACGATGTAATTCAAGATTCACATGCTGTGTTAACACATCTGTACTGGGCTGGATTAACAGAAGAAATATCATATCGTTTTCTTTTGTTTGGTGTTCCTTTGTTTGTCATTTATGGCGTAGTTTTTCTGTTTATTTTCATTTTGAAGAAGACCTTAATCAAAAAGAAGAAAGAAGAAGATCATTCAAGATTTGCTCTTTGGATTAAGTCTAAAACACCCATAAATCCCCTACTCTACTTGAGTGGTAGATGGAAGAAACTGAGAATTCTTGACATTGTGTTTCTAATATTTTCATCCTTCAGTTTTGGTTATGTGCATTATCAATTTGGTTGGGATGCATGGAAAATATTTCAAGCTGGAATCGCTGGAATTATCTTTGGTTATGCTTTCTTCAAATACGGATTGCATGCTGCGATAATTTTGCATACAATAAATAATTTTGTACTAGGAATGATAACGACTGCAAATTTTGGTTTTATGTTAGGTGGCGGTATTCTGTTTATGGTTATTATAGTGGCGGGAACATTAGTATTACTGAATTTAGTTGTAAAGGCACTAACAGTATCTTTTAAATTCCTTAATACTATATTCAAAAGAAGTCAACCAATTACTGATCTCTCTAAACAAAAGTGAAGAATATGAGCTATGGGCAAAAATTATTCCTTAAGGTAATCTTAGCAGGAGAAGCTGAGGTAGGAAAAACAAGTTTAAGACGTTCATATCTTGGAGAAGGATTTGTCAAAAATCATCTTCAAACGATAGGTGCAGATTTTGCTTCATTACCAAAAACAGTAAAAAATTATAATGTTCTTTATCAGATTTGGGATGTAGCTGGACAAGATATATTTGAAAATGTTCGAATGATGTACTATAAGGGTACTCTTGGCGCTATGATGGTATTTGACGCTACAAAAATTGCTACTTTTAGAGCATTGGATCGTTGGATAAAAGAGCTTGAGAAAGGCACAGAAAGGGGAATTGTTCCATTCTTTATCCTAGGTAATAAGATGGATTTAATCACTCCTGCAAAAAAAGCTAAACTAAAGGCAGAAGTCACTAAATACATTGCTGGGTTAAACAAAAAATATTCTGACAAGGGATTTACAGTAGATTACATTGAAACATCTGCTAAAACCGGTGATAACGTCCATTCAGCTTTTGAACAATTAGGTGTCAAGATTATAGATTATATTCAACACCGAAAGAAGATGAGGGGAAAATAAAATGAGTTTGGAGGAAGTTCGAAGCCTCATTTTAAACGATAAGAGCAATGAAATTCAACTTAATAATATTAAAGTCTATCAACATTTGATAAAATTACTAAAGGATAAGGATGATTACCTTAGAAAACAAGCTACTTCAATTATATTCACTTCCGATTTTATTCCATCAGACAGAATTATTGATGAGTATCTAGACGATCCTGACCCCTTACTTAAGGATATAATTATCAATAAACTTCATTTTTTCGTTCCAATTTTATCTAAATATCTTACTCAAGATAAGAGTTTCAAACCAATTTCAGAGATTATAAATTCGTTGAAGACTAAAACTATCCATGATGCTATAGCGAAATCATGTAATGTTACACCCATACTTGCATCTCTCGCAGAACTTTCGATTAGGATATGTCATTCTTCACTTGCTCAGCAAGAAGAAACAGTGATTTCCTTTCAGTTAGTTACTGATCATGCAAAAGAAGTTAAGAAAATACTTGTTTTCGGACTAAAGCAACCAGAACAAATTTATTCAGAACTTGTTCTTCTAACAGTTACTTTATTTCCAGAATTAGCTACTTTGATTGAAAAACAAATACGAGATGTTGTAGTGAGATCTAATTCAGAAGAACAAATAAAATACGCATCAATTGCTCTTATGAATTTGCAAGAACCAAAGAATGCAGATGTGCTTATCTCTCGATTATCGAACAAAAAGGATTCTCTTGACACTAAATTGTCAATTATAGAATCACTTGGCAACTTAGGAAACCCCAAAGCTAGCCAAGTATTAATTGATCAATTCTCTAAAGGCGATTCTCTTGCTTACTATTCAACTCGATCTCTTGCTATGCTTGGAGACAGTGTTCTCCCTTTGCTTGTAAAAGAATTAGAGTATGATAACAAAGTTCCTTATATTATTGAAACTATGAAGCGCATCGGTGAAACTAGTTACGATCATTTAATGAACGCCCTCAATAAAGGAAAAGGCAATGTGAGAAAGAATGCAGCTCAATGTCTTACACTTGTCATGAGTCAGAAATATGGTTATGAAGGAGCAATACGTTTACTTACTACTCAGCTCGCAGGAAAAAACACTTCAATTTTGGAGTCAGTTACACAAGCATTGTTAACATTGGGAACTCCTTCCATTAGGGTTTTAATTAAAGAATTAACAGATGATGACCTAAAACTGAGGAAAAATGCATTTGAGGTTTTACAATATTTTGGTTATGATAACATAGAACTCGCTTTGGATGGTTTATTGGAAACTGATATTACACTCGGAGTGAAACTTGGTGTCATACTTTACATGTACTATCCTGAGGAGGAGATGCAAAAACTAGGTTATAGTTTTGCTATAAACAAGAACAAGATTCGTCACAAAGACGATTTGACTTATGAATTAATTATAAAAGGTTTGAAAGAACTTGACCCTGATATCCGCGAGAAATCATGTGAATTACTTTATTACTTCGGAGCAAAAGCAGTTCCCACACTTTCATTGGTTTTATCAGATCCAAATATCCATGTTAGAAGGAAAGCTGTAGCCTCTCTTAGAAAGCTAAAAAACAAGCGAGCCCTTATTACTTTAATTAAAGGTGCAAAAGATAATGATGATATAATTGCAGAAATATCAACCCGCGCATTGGGTGAACTGAAAGATCCTGGTGTAATTGATGTAATAGTAAACAACATGAAGCGCTCAAAAACTTTAGTTAGAGATGCTGCTGTATATGCTGCAACCCAAATAGGTTCCCCTATAGCAAAAAAACTTTCAGCTCAGCTTAATGCAAGTAATCAGAATTTAGTTAGAGCAACCATAGATGCTTTGAGCAAGATGGATAGTAAGACATTGAAAGTTATGTTATCAAATTTACAAACAGCTGAAGAACGTTGGTTTTCTAATATGAAAAAGGTTGTTCAACAGATGGGTCGTTCAGCGATTCCCACGTTACAATCTTTACATAAAAAAGCAAAAAATCCAAGAGTAAATGAACGACTGCTTATTTTGCTCTCTCTATGTAAAGATACTAGTATAATTCCCAGTTTGATTGAATTTATACTTGAAAATAATCAAAAAATTGGTATTGCATGTCTAAATAACTTTGGAGAAGATGGCAAAGATAAAATCGTAGAAGTGTTGTTAGATGAATCTACAAAAACTCGAAAACTGTTCATTGAAAAATCTAAAGGATTAGAAGGTGAGCTAATCGTAGCTTTAATTTATGCATTTAAGAAAGAGAAAAAACTGAAATCTCTAGTTAATTCGATGTTTAAAGTTCACAGTAGATCTATCAGAAAATACTGTCAAATTAAAAACATGAAATACGAAAATTTCATGGAAAATTGTAATAAGTGACCCAGTTTTAAATCAATAATTTAGAACAGATTCAAGTGTTAATCTATCTATGCTATCGTTTTCTTGTTTTGAAATTACATTGCTTAAATTATTTGCTAAAACAGGAGCTAACGAAAATTCATATTGGAGTGGTAGTAAAAATTGTACCAATTTTGTATTGCAACATCTCTTAATACTTTTATCAGTTAATTCAGGGTTTTTGACATTTGCGAATATTTCGTCAACTATTTCCAAAGTCTCAATGTGGGGGAAAATGGAATTAAACAATGCTTTAGTCTTATTGGAAGCTTCCTCACGAGTAAGTTCACTAAATAATTGAAATATATGGAAATAACCCG
>BPTK01000010.1 GCA_023705905.1 Candidatus Heimdallarchaeota archaeon | reverse complement strand
TACCCGACAAAAGTGAGTAAAATGAAGAAAAAAGCATTTTTATTCGGAATCATTACTTTGGTTATATTGGTCACAACAATTTCAGCTGTTCAAGGTCTGGAAGATCCAGTAGATAAATACGCACTGATTATAGGAATTAGTGATTATAAAGTTATTAGCGATCTTTCTTTCTGTGATGAAGATGCCACTGATTGGTATAACTATTTGAGTCCACTAGAATATGACATTACACTTTTAGGAGATTCAAATCCTGCAAACTATCCTCAACATGATGGATTAGCAACTGAATACAACGTGAAAAACGCTTGGGCAACAATCATAGCACAAGCAGATGAAAATGATATTGTTGCATTCATAAGTTCAGGACATGGATCTCATATAAACATCGGCGCTCAACGTAGAAGAGACAGAATCTATGTTCAAGTATTGTGTATGTGGGACACTTCTGGAGGAGAACTTGGAGAAGACGGATTAATCTATGATTCAGAACTACAAAGTATGATGGCTCCCTCAATCAGTAATACATTCATCTTTCTAGATCACTGCTATGCAGGAGGAATGAATGAAGTAATGCTAAATGCAAACGCAGCTAAAGTATACCTAACAACTACTTGTACAGACGATGGATACGGATATGATATGACAGCATATGAGAATGGTGCATGGACGTATTATTTCCTAGAAGATACACTCATTGGACAATTCGGTGGAACAGCATCCTTGGAAGCAACTTTTGATTACGCATCATCAGTTTATCCATTCGATGGTGGGGATACACCTCTAGAGTTCGATGGTAATACTGCTATTGACTTCTTTCTTTAATCACCTAGGTAGAGTTTTCTCTACTTCTTTTTTTTGAAATTTTTCGGATAAACTTAAATAATAATTAGGGAAAATTTCTATGATGAAAAAGATTCGTACATTATCGCTAATTTTTCTTCTCTTATCAACATTCTGCATTTCATTAGGTGCAGTATCCACTCAAGGACTTAGAAGCATGGATACCGAGATCCACAATGTCATAATTAACGATGCCTACTACATTGGTTTTGATATTTTTACAACCATAACTGTTACCGTACAAACTGATTCAAACACTGAAAATTATTATCTCAAAGTTACCTTGATTAATCCAAATGGTGAGGAAGAAATTGTTATTCTTCACATAATAACATCTTTAGAGACCCTTACTCTTGAGTTTACATTCTATAACTATGCAACTGAGTCAGGAGACTACACAGTTGAAGCAACACTTGTTTCTAATAATAATGGCTGGTTTGCTGTTACTGATGTATTAGTATTTGACCCACCAGGTGGAAGTGAAGGAGACCCATACATAGGAATAAGAATAACATAAAGTGCGGTTGAGATTTATGATTCCCTATTATGCACTTTTTCAATTCTTACAAAAACATCCAAAAGCTAATTTCTCACAAATAGCTGTAGCTTTGGAAATTACTGATAAAACAGCAAAATCACGCTATCAGTATCTTGTTGAGAATGAATATATTGAGGGGATTAGAGCCAAATTTAAACCAGAAACACTTGGTCTTGAAACAGTATCGTTTTTAGTCAAAGTTGCAGATCTTGCAAAAATAGAATTATTGGAAAAACTTGCAGATTTCCATGATTTCACGAGTTATCGAAATAGAATTTTGGGTACGTATCAGGGGTTATTTCTACAATTTAACATTCCGAATAACTCAATTCGCTATCTAGAAGCTTTATTCATAAAATTGAAAGATTTAAACATAATAGAAGAGTTTGAAAAAATTCAAGCAGAGGAATTCAAAACGAGTACTACGCCTGAATTCGAGTTTTATGATAATAAGAAAGGTGAATGGGTTTGGGATATCCAACCATGGAAAGAAAATTATGAAGAAGCTTCTGACACAATTGATACTAGGTTAGAACAGGAGATAAGTGTCCTTAATAGAATTCAAAATCTAGACTTGAAATTATTAAGAGAGATGACTATTAATGCTAAGCAAGCGCACAATGATCTTGCAGAAAAATTTCAAGTTACACCTGTAAGGATTTCAAGAAGAATGGCTTTTCTAAATGAAAGCGTAACGGACTATGTTCTGCTTTATAGAAGAGCAAAAGTTCAACCAGTCGATCTGGTTCTATTTAGAGGAAAATGCTCAGAAATCAACAGAACAAAACTATTTAACATTTTGAAAACATCACCTATTCCATTCGATACAGGATTCAATTTACTCTCGGATGGTTTTATTTGGAGAATGAACATACCTCCAACCTATACATCACAATTCAGCAATTTTTTGTGGTCCATCTCAGAAAAACTCGATTTTTATAGACTAGATCATTACAAGAGCAAATTATACTATTTTTATGGTGATTCATATAATACGGAAAAGAAGGAATGGAAAGCATCCAAAACTGAAGTTCTAGAACTACCTTTAGAATGGATTAAGAAACGATTGTAAAATTCATCTAGTCTTCCAATTTGCCTTTTATTTTGTTAATATCTAGCTTTACAAGGAATTGCTCACATACAGGTCTAAAACCCATCCGTTCATTAATCACATTCATCACTTCATTGTTTTTCGCATTTCCAGTCTGTACGAAGGTTATGGAAGGATATTGAGTTTTAACGTAAAAGATCATTGCGGCTTTAAGCCATTTTCCTAATCCTCGTTCTCTATATTCTGGCAAAACTCCAGTTAATTCCTGTTCAACCATATTTGGGATATCAGGATTGTAAAATATCTCAGTTAATCCACTGATGGAACCATTTTCTTCTTTAACTATTTTTGTAGTCCAGATATATCCTTTATCTCTATACATCTTTTCGTTATGTCTTCTACTCTCAGGTGTGATCATTAATGCTTGATAATCACCCGTTTCATAATCAGGAGCTTGATTCTCAGTGAGTGTATAAACATTGCAAAACTCGTCAAGATCTGCTTTTGGAACGTCTTCAAATGTTTCTATTTTGACATTATGAGCTTTAATTTTCCCTAACTCAACCCATTCTCTCATTCTCTTCCAATTAACATCTTCAAGATAAAGACGGTTAACAGAACGTTCTGATGCAACAGTACATTCAAAGTGATCACAAAATGCTTTTCCAGATTTATGATTTACCACATTTTGTAGAATTGGTCGATTCAAACTCTCAGATTTAGCAACAATTTGAGAAAGCAAAGAATTGCCGATGCCTTTTCTTCGTTCGTCTGCTTTTACTATAATATTAAAATTCGAGGTGTTTTTCATGCCTTCAAACATAGGCGAATTCTCGTTAGGATAACTCAAACGACCATAGCCAAGTATTTTCTCTTTTCTATCAGAAACAGCTAGCCACCTGTGGACTGTATAAAGAGCATTTAGACTGAGCATGATATTTTTCCAAAGTTTGAAAGTTGGGTGTTCATCGTCAGGAAAGATTTCTTCTCGAACAGAGCACTCCAGATCATAGAGTTCTTGAAGTTGAGGTTCTTGTACTTTTCTTGCTTCAAACGATTTAATATTCATAAACTAGCAATCCTACATGATTTATCGTTACTCAAGAACGAGTTGAATAAGAATTCTCACAGCTTTAATAAAAGTTATCTTCTAAATCTGTTTTATAGATACTGGAATTAGTTAATAAAACAAGCAACATCATGAAATTAGCTATGTGCCGAATTTCGTTAAACGGGCTATCAGAGAGACTTTCAGAAATTTCTTCCTCAAACTTTTCAAAAACTTGGGCAATCTCTAACTCTGTTTTTGAATAGATAGAATGAAGCAGTTTTCTGAGGGATTCAATTGTAGGTTTGTTCTTTGTCTCTACAAAGTTAAGTATTTGAAGTACTTTTTCAGTAATAAACTGGTTCTCATCTGATTCCCAAAAAGACTCCGATAAAATTACTGGAAAGTAAAATCTAGCAGATCTACCATAAAGATTCTCAGCAGCTATTTTGCCTTCAGTTATACTTTGGCCTGCTTTAACAATCAAACCTGAATCTTCAAGTATTTTTATGTGCTGTCTTATTGTAACTTCTTCTTTTGGTTTTTTTCGTTTGGCATTGTATCTTGCACGAATTTCCTTAATAGTAAATGGTTTTTCCCTCAATATTCTCATGATAGGAGCATACTTAGGGTCATCCAATAATGTTATTAGAGATTCATCATCAAGGATTTGTAAAGGTTTAACGGTATACTTCTCATCCAAAAATTCTTTAGTATTCATGTCTTAACTCCAATTCCAAGTTCCCCTAACAAATCACCAGATTTATCTTGAAAATGAAGAACAACCATAAGCATTTCTAGAACATTACATATTTTGTCTAACTGTCGAAAAGAGAGATCCTTTGTGATCTCAGCAATTTCATCACTATGTTTTGAGAACACATCACCAACAACTCTTTGAGCTTGCTGGTTAGTTCTAAAAACGACATCCTTTAGTTTGTTGAAATCTGGTGCAGGTTGTTCTAAATAAAGAGATAGTAATTCACGAGTTTTTTCTAAAGCAGCTGACGCTTCCTTTGATTTGAAGTATTCATCAGAAACAATCACAGGATAAAAGAGCTTAGCGGTGCGATCATACAACCATTCACAGAAAGTATGTCCAGGAGAGATACGCTGACCAGCTTTGGTGACATAACCAGCTTCTTCCAAATCTTGAACATAACTGTAAATAGTATTCTTCTTTTTAGGTTCATCAGCAATTGCATTATACTTATACTCAAGTTCCTTAAGAGTTAAAGGTCCATCACGTAAAATGCGAAGAATTGGAGTAAACTTCTGTACATTTTTTGGTAGAAATAGTAAATCGAACTGCTTCTTTTGATCGATTACCATAACATTTTTTGGAGTGAAGCTTATCAAATCTCGAGTTTCCATGATAAAACCTTTGTATAATTACTTATTTTGTCTTAATATCTTTAATCTTTCTCATGCATTTAAAAAAGTTATTGTTTTTTTATGAAATCAACACTACAAATTTTCGAAATTTAGCATATTTTTTACAAAAACTTTATATATTTTAAAATAAATAGTGTTCTTAACCTATGAGAATATCTCACGGGAAGCTTACACAGTGGAAGCAAATGTGTTTGCTAACTCTTCAGTATGTTTGAGTTATAGGTGGAAAATATGACAATGAGTAGATCGCGGAAAAACCAGAAATCAAGTTTGATAGATAACGTTACCAACGTATTTTATCTGGCTGAATCTGACGCTTATTTTTCCTCAAGAAATAATGGACGGTCTCTTCGCGTTAAAGAACAGTCTCATTCTGCGACATCTACTCAAAGCAAAAGACAAGTGAAGAGAAAATTACCCCCGGGAGAAATAAACGTTCCTTGTGACAAGTGTCGCGTAAAAGGAACTGTTTTTTCTCTCATCATGTAAAATTATGATTACAGGAAAAGATATCACCAAGAGTAAAAAAATACTGTTTTTTTTCAAAAACTCTTTTCCTTTTTTTCTTCTCAAAACGCTTATTTAGTTTCGCAACACTTTATCGAAATCTTCAATGTATTTTTCTGACTCAAAGAGCATTATTAGTAAACTCAATTGACTAAGATGTTTATCGACCTCTTTAAAGGTTAAATCCTTTATCAATTCGGTTGCTATTTCATTGTTTTCTTCAAACACTTTAGCTCCTATTTCACTTGCTTCAGTTTCTAGCTTTTTGAGAAGTTCTTTAAGCAAAGGTTTTGAAACTTTAGTATTTTTTAGATGTAATTGTAACAAGGAGGCTTGTATATCCACAAACTTGTCTGCGGTTTTTTCAGTCCAATAATCTGCAGTTTTCAGAACTGGATAGAAAAGTTTCGCAGTTCGAGAATAGAGAGCTTTTGTTGTTGTTTTTCCTTTTTCAATCCTTCGTCCGGCTTGTGCTACTAATTGAATATTGTCTTTTTCTAGATCCTTCACGTAACGGTAGATAGTCATCTCAGATTTTTTACTTTTTTCTATCACCTCGGGATCTAAATTTTTCTCGCGTCCTTGTAACTCTACATAGTCATTATAACGAACTGTTATTTCATCAATTGTCATGGGGCCGTCTCTTAGAATCACAAATATTGGTTCATAAACGGGATCAAATAGTACTTGGTATACTTCGTCATCGCGTACTATTTTTATTACATCTGGTTCATAATCAATGAAGTTTTGAGCGGTCATGTGAGTACCTATTTCATTTCCTAATATACTTAGCAGCATAAAAATATATAAAGGTTTTCATGACATTAAATCTTTAGTTACAACCAATGTCAGACATTATTTCACTTCTTACCGGCCTGAATTTCTTATATCGAAACCTTTAATAACATTGAATGAAATGTTAGTCTCAGACAGAATGAGAATGGTGTAAAAAATGAACGCAAAAAAAACTTTCAATCAAAAGGAAAAGGCCAAGCAAGCTGATCTTAGTATTAAGATTCTTAAAACATATTTAATGCTAAAAGGTGCTTTCTTCTAATCTTGTTATGATGTGTACAAAAAATGGTAGCAGCAATATCTCAAAAAACAGCACTGATTGACCAGGTAGTTCAAAGCAATGAAGAATCAATTTACGACCGTCTCCAATGTATCATAAACAAATTCCACATAGATTCAAAAGACGCTATAGTTAAGAAACAATCTCTGTTATTAGTTTCTTTAGAAAAACAAGTTGAAGATCATCGTACTCGTGTTCTCAGGAACACATCACTAATGTTTGGCAGTTATTAAATTTAGTTTTCCCTTTTTTTTCCTCTTTTTTTTATTCATAATGTTCTTGAAGATTATACAATGAAAGGGACTCCAAATGCCAAAGGTAACAGATATATCAACCCCCATAAAAGCATCCATACTCTACCCATAAGAAGTATCTCCCAATAATTTATTGTATATTTTTCTTCAAGTATAACAGCCTCGTCATCATCTTCATCTTCATAGTCAACTGGAGCAACCACTCCCCCACGACTTACTACCTTGAAAGTTCCTTTTGCACTTAGAAGGATACAGCCTAAACACGCAAAAACAATGCCTATTTTACTGTTTATAGATAGGGTTACAATCCAATCTCCTTGAAAAGCAAAAATAACAATTGGTATAAGAACAAAAATTATTGACCAAGCAGCTAAACCAATAAAAAAAGTTTTATTACTTGCAGTATCCCTTTTAGAATTCGGTGCTGAAGTTTTCGTAAGATTATCTTTATTGTTCATCTCGTCTACCTAAATTAATAAAACAAGAAATTTGAGGCATATAATGTTTTGCTCGTCATGTTCAAATGTATTTGACAAATAAGACCAAAAACAAGTGTGTAAGAAACTTGTTGTACCAGAAATGAATTTTTATACATACCTTATATCAATTATTTGATGAGTTTTCTTCATAAACTAAAGAGGTACAGTATCCATTTCGGATTATATTTTCTTGTAACATTCTTAATTATCGCAACAAGTGTTCTTATTCACGAATTAGGTCCTCAACCTTTGGTTTACTCTGATGATAGTTGGAATGAAGTTGCGCCTTATACACCAACAACTAATCTAACTTTCAATGTAATTTTCGATCAACACTCTCATACAAAATATAGTGATGGAATTCTCACAGTAGAGCAGAATATTTTATGGCACATAACAATGGGATTTAACGCATGTGTGATAACGGACCATAATACACTCAAAAATTCAGAAGATATAGCTGAGATATCTTTGAAGTATCAAAGTGACATTGTAGTTATCCAAGGGATGGAGTATACAACATCACGAATTCACATGAATTTCATTGGAATTTCTAGCTGGGAACTGAGAGTCCCAATAGTTCCTAACGATCAAGAGATACAAGAAGCAATCGAGGAAGTGCATCAACAAGGTGGAGTTGTTTCTGTAAATCATTATATTAGAACAGAAAGTAAAGATAGAGACGATTTTCCTTCTCGTGAACAATTAATTCTATGGGGAGTAGATTTCATAGAAATTGTCAATAGGGACAATTATGATACAGTATCTTACGACTTCTGTTTAGAAAATAATGATTCCATTGGAATGATTACAGGAACTGATATGCACGTTCCTGCTAATGTTTACAGTTGGACGGGCATAAATGCGGAAAATTTCACTAAAGAAGGCATAATGGCTGAATTACTTAGTCACAATACCACTATCATTTATGATCCATTAGGTGTTGCAGAAGTGGGTGTATCACAAACAAATCCTTGGAATGTCGTATTAAGACCCTTCTATGATATTGGAGGCAGTATAAGTGATTATTTCACAGGTTCAGGGGTTGGATTAGTTGTATTCTTTTCTTACTACTTTGTAATTTTTATTGTTATAGAGTTAAGCATTTTGTGCGTAAATAAAATTAAAGAAAAGAAGAAAGAAAAAAGAAAATGATTTGTTCATCTAATCGATTTTGAAGAACCTGAAAATGAAGCTCCACATGTTTGGCAGAATTTATCAGAAGTAAGAGCTTTAGCTCCACAATTTTCACAGAATTTCTCAGCTTGAACTTCTGATGCTGGTTGAGCAGGCTCAATGGGTGCATACACACTGGAAGCAGGAGCTGGAACTTGCTGTGAAAAGTCCCTAGTTTGTCGAAGTCTTTCTAGTTTGCCAGAATTTTGATATAAGACATATGCTACACCTAGTGAAATCAATATTCCACCAATACCAATTATTATAGCAAAAACAAACAGAAATCCAAGCAATAATCCTAGAGTAAAAACGGTAGCTAGTGCTGCTATGAATATTGCTACACCTGCAGCAAGTCCATAAAACGCGTACACTGGAAATACCCATGAATTCAAAGGACCTTGTTCAGGAGCTGCTTGTGTTATCCTCGTAAATAGAGTGTTTAATTTCAAGAAAGATACAATTCCTGAAACGAGTGCAAGAAGAGCGGCCAAAAATCCAATAAAGGGAATATAAGTTACAATCAGAGAACCTCCTAAAATAAAGAGCCACTGCCTTGCAGCTGCTGCTTCAATTCTAGCATTTGGAAAAGACATTCCAATTTTATATATTGAATTACCAAGCAGAAAGAGTCCTATTGCATAAATTACATCTCCAACAAGTTATGTAGTCAGACACTATAAAACTCAAACCAAAACTTACTGCTTTGGCTAGAATGAATAGCAGAGCGCTATATTTTACCATATCAGTAGAAGATTTATCGTATATTTGTGTTATAGAAGACATTTTAATTTCCTCAAAGATTGACCTATTATTGTTTTCGGAGTATATAATATTTGCTGATTAATATCAACAACAAGAAAAAAAGAAAACAAAAAAAAGGTAAATTAGTCAGAAATCGTATGTCCCTTAAAAGTCATAGAAGGAGCATTGATAGGCCATTCAGAAGATTCCCTGTCAGATCCAATAGTCACTATATTTTGGAATGTCTCATTGTAATTTCCGGCTATGCTTATAGACTTTAGAGGATTAACTATTTCACCTTTCTCTATTAGAAAAGCATCATTGGTGGTTATACTGAAGTCTCCAGTTACTGGGTTAGCTGTAAACAACCCGATGGGTGTTCCAGTAATTAGTATTCCTTTATCAGTTTCTGCAATCTGTTCGTCCAAATTTTTACCTACGTTTTTAACCAAAATTTGATTTGGTCCAACGCCAGGAGGGTTCTCAAAGGGTATACCACCCCACGTGCCCCCTCTTAGACCGTTTCCAGTAGATTTCAGATTAGCTGCTTCCCCATGCATTTTGTCGAAGACAAAGGTCTTCAAGACCCCATTTTCAATTGCTGTTGTAGTTTGTTTTGGAGTTCCTTCTGCATCAATTGATCTACAAGATTCAAATTCTGGATTTTGACCTTCATCAATTAATGTGAAATCATCCACACAAATTTTTTCACCTAGTTTGTCTTTCCACGGATTTCTCTTTTCAACATACCCAGATCCAGATAAACCGCTAAATAAAGGAAATGCTATAAAAGGAGCTGCTTCACGAGATTTCCATACTGTTGGAAGAATCTCCGAACCTCCAAAAGCTTCGGAACCTAAAGAGTCTAAGCCATGTTTCATGGCATTAGCAGTTAAACCTTCAACAGGTTTTATTTCTCTACCTTGAACAAAATCAGCAGCTGTTTTACGATCACCAGCTTCTGTAACCACAACCATGCTATTAGCTCCATAGGTTGTTATCAAAGAAGATGCTAGACAGCCTTCAGATGTTCCTAAGGCATATCCACCCCAAGTGATGTTGACTGCATATGTTACAGAGATGAGTCGGGTATCACTGCTATCAAAACCTTGCCCCATTATGTTACAATGTTCAATCATATCTTTGGCATCTAGATCAGGTATTTCTGGGTCTAATATTCCTTCTTTAGATGTCTTAGTTTCTGTGACAAATCCGTTGAACATAGGATTTTCAGGACTAGTTTTTGCTATGCTGTGAGCAAGAGCAAGAGTTGCTTTAAGTGATTCTTCATCAAAACCAGTTGTACTAGCAAAACCAATTTTCTTCCCAATTGCTGCTCTTATTCCAACACCTAAAGAGAGACCATCCCTACTGTCAACTTTACCTTTATTATCAGTAAGATTAGTGCTTGATAAACTATAAACAAAAACTTCTGTAGAAGGTATATTGAGATCTTTTGCATATTTGAGTGTTTGATCGGTGATACCTAATATTTTTTCACGAACTTGATCTAAAGACATGATTAGGCACCTCCAACAAGAACTTGATCCATAATGACATTAGGACCACCAAAACCAACGGCAAGGCCAAATTGACCATTTTTACCGCATCCGCCAAAGTATCCCGTTCGGATAGTTATATCCTTTGTAGCTCCTTGAACATGTTTAAGCAGTTCTAGAATATTTCCAGATAAAGCATGATTCTTCAAGGGTTTGCTGATTTCACCATTTTCGATAAGATATCCTCGATTACAGTTGAACATGAAATTACCATCTAAACCTACTTGTCCTCCAGACATATCTACAGCATAAACACCACTTCCTACATGTTCTACTGCTTCTTCAAAGGATAAATTACCTTTTTCAAAGTAAGTGTTTTTCATCCTGACAATAGGATTGAACATGAAATTTATAGCTCGACTATTACCTGATAGTTCAGCATTCATTTTTTGAGCAGTACCTCTATTATGGAGATATCCTTTCAATATGCCTTTTTCAAGTAAAACTGTTCTTCCGGTTTTTACTCCTTGATCATCATAAGGTAGATATAAACCACCATATGGTGAAACACCTTCATCTATTATTGTTACATGCTCACTTCCAAGTTGTTCTCCAACTCTGTCAGCTATAGGTGATTGCCCTGTTACTACAAAATCTGCTTCGCTGAGATGACCAAATGATTCATGAACCACTACACCACCCATTAATGGAGATACTAATGTTGTTTGTTTTCCAACAGGGGCAGCTACTGCATCTATTTGTTCTTTACAATATTTTCCAGCATCTAAACCAGTTTGTTCAGGTGTTGTTTCTTTTTCTTCGAAGAACTCTAGTCCTTTGGAAGCTCCAGTTCCTGTGAAAGATTGTGCTTGTTTTCCTTCACTCATAAAGACGCTTCCCATTCTGATATCAACCATAACGGGTGCCCAATATATTTCTGTACCTTCAGAGTTAACAAGATATTTTTCTCCAAACATCTCTCCATATAATCCAGTGGTACTTGTAGGCTCTAACACCTCTTTTATGGAACTTACACCACGTTTTAACATGTCAAGTTTCTCTGAGAATTCAATATCCTTCGGATGTTTTTTCACATCAACAACAATTTTGTCCTTTATTGCGGGTATAGAATCAAAATCGAGTTTCATGACATTTCTTTCATCAGTTGATTTAGCAAGATTTATAGCTCTTTTTGTTGCTCCTTTCACACCTTCCGAATTCAGTTCTGGAGTGTAAGAATAGCCAGGAGTACCGTTGAAGTAAGCCATAACACCTATTCCTTTTCTTTGGAAAGCAGAAGATTGTTTTACTATGTCATTTATTAAAGCTACAGTTGTTAATTGTAGATCATCATATCTTGCTTCTATGAAGTCTACACCTAGTTTCTCTCCTTGATCCACTGAACTATTTAGCAAATCAAGAATAAATTCTGACTGCGACATAATGATTATGGAAATATGGACATTAATAAATGTATATTACATTTTGTAACCTTTGTACAGAGCCCTAAAAACTTCCTCTTTTGATCCACCGTGTTTATTAATCACATCAGAGATAATTGCTCCCAATAATTGTATTTCTTTTGCATCAAACCCGAATTCTTCTAGATTATTTTGTAAGGTTCGAAATGCTGTCCACTTATTAGCTTGTGGATCAACTCTCCCCTCATATCTATCTTTTATTTCATCCTGTAGGTAACTCATTATATCAATAAAGATTCTATTATGCATTTAAATTTTACAATAGTTCTATCAGAAAAGGATTCAATTCAGTTCAGTTCCTATGAAATTTCTAATTTATTTTAGTGAAACAGATGTTTTAATATTGCAATTACATCTCACAATTCCCTTTGAGCCATATTATTTTTGCTAGTCAGTTAATATTGGTGAAATAGTTGCAATTGCAGCTCCTTTTCCTATTGCCCATATTATCATTGACGGCAAATCCCAGTAATGTATGTCTTTTATCGGAATAACTTTTGGTATCTCCTTTTTAAGTTTCTTACTTAATTTAGGTGCCATAGAATCAAGTAAGAAAAGGTCATAAGTCAAACCTTCTTGGGTTTTCCCTTGAAGATTCTTGATGACTTTCTTAATAGCGCCTTTATAACCTAGCCCACCACCAATTCCAACTACACCTTTATCTAAATTGATTTCAAATAGAGGTTTTAGCTTCATCACAGAAGCGATTACGGAGATTTTAATTCCCTTTTTTACTCGACCTGTGCGAAATAATGTATTAAAATCAGCAGAGAGGCCTGCAGAATGTACAAGCTCTTTCATAGAATCTAAATATTGAATGACTTCTTCGACAGTCTTACCTTTCTTAAACAGATTAATAGCAGAATATATCATCGCTCCCTGACTTGGTCCCATTAAACCTGTGGGATAGATTGTAACTTTAATCTTTTTTTGTACTTTCTTAGCTGCCATTTTAGCAGATGCAATCATGTTAGTAACATTAGGACTAACTGCAATATAAAAAATCTCATCATAACCTTCCTTTATTGCCTGTTCATAAATTTCTAAAGCATCAGGGGGACTTGCTATACTAGATTTTGGGTAAGGATCGATATAACTCAAACTTTCAACAAATTCTTCTTTGTTGATATCTGAAAGTTCTTTATACCATTCACCATCTATTTAAAGAGAGTTTCAAAGAAAACAATATTCTCTTTTTCAGCAAATTTGAGAGGTATACAAGATGTTGGATCTGTCATTATTTTGATTTTCATTCATTAATTTGTTACTTATTAAAATATAAAAAACTATTGTAGTATTATTAGTAAAAATTGATGTTATTTCTATTAGAAGAACCTGTACTATATTATAGTCGATTTTATAGTAAGAGACAGATATTTATGCTACTAGTTGTAGGAACTACGGCTTTAGCTTTCATACCAAAATAGAAAAAGTAGGAATAGTTGCAATAGGTAAATTTCAACTTCAATTTGGTAAATAAGAGGTTTTTAAAATAGTAGCTACAATTCAAAAAAGAAGGTAGAAGGATTTCAATGTTAGAGTCCAAACGAATTCACAATAAAAAATTGTTACTTTTTGTTTCTATATTTACCATCATAATATCTTCTAGCTTATTTTTAACTCAAGTATATGCTGATGATGATCCAGAGGGTGATGATGATGGTTTTGGTAAAGATTTAGGACCTATTGCAATAGGATTTTTTGCTTTTGGAACACTTAATATTTTAGCATTGTATATTTTCAAAGGTTCAAGGAAATTATTAGGGGATGAAGGTAAAGCTGGTCAAACAAAGAAGAAGATTTCTTCAATTTACCAAAAAATCAGAAAACCTCTGAAATATATTCATTATGGATCAGAAGGAATAGGTTTTGTTCTATTTCTTATACATGGAATTAGTTTGACAAAAAGTGATGATATTGGAATCATTATTGGCTGGTTAACTGCAAGTGTGTATATATCATACGCTCTTACTGGACTTATCATATGGTTTCGAGTTAAACTTGTATGGTCAAACAAAACAGCTAAAAAAGTTCTAAACAAATATCATAGAAGCCTCATCGTGTTGCTCGTTGTAGTAGTCATTCATATCATACACATTGTATTGGTTGATTAGAAGATACATTATGAACGAGCAACTGACTGACAAATTCCAGAGGCTCTGAAATTTTTATTCGTTTTTCACTCTGAGAATTGAAAACATCAAGTGAACACACACTACAGGTTCATTTAATTAAGGAAAAAAAGAAAAGAAGAAGGTCCTTCAACTTATGCGGTTTTCGCTGGAATTTCTACTCCTGATGGAGGTACAACAAGCAGAATGTCTCTACTTAAATTTCTGAAACCAATTAGCATCAAGATGAAGCCAACTAAACTGCCAGCAATTCCATAATCATTGAAGAGAGTCGTTATTGAAGATACAACATTCAGAGCAATTCCAATGAAGAGTATTATTGAATGCTTTCCTTTGAAACGTCCTTGTTCAGCATACCCTTGAAACAGCTGATATATCAAAAATATCCCTATTGCAAGTGATACGTTACCTAGTAAAGTTACAACTGTTCCGAAAGTTCCTGGAATAAATATACCTGCAACTACTGCAATTACATATCCATAAATAGCAAAACTAATGTACCTATTTGTTTCTGCTCTTGGATCAGAACTGTGTAATCTGCTAAAACCAGTACCTAATCGATAATATTGGATATAAGTTAATATATTAAAAACAATCATTGCTAAGAGAGATATTCCTAAGAAGATCACTGCTACTAAAGCTACTGCCAATAGTTCATCTGAGATAAGTATTGCACCAGTTTCATAGATATTGTCCAAATCTATATCAGCTAAAGAAATACCTAATGTAGATAGGAACACAAGTATTAGGATTAACAGAATAACTGCAAAAATGATTGCACTAATTGTAGCCCAGACTAAGTAGAGATATAGCTTTCTAGAGGTATCTGAAATCTTATTCTTCGCGTCCTCGAACGCATTCATTGTATTATTTTGACTCATTTTTATCAACCCACAATCATTTCAACTTGTATAAATAGTTTTACTCATATCAAAATTTTTCAATTTGATTTTGATTTTACAAGTTCAAATCATTTGAAACTCAAATTACAGTACAAATATTTATATCACTACTCAAGCTACTTCTTTTTGAGCGGTAGCACTACTAGAGATGAAATAAGAATGGCTCATAAATTAGGCATTATAGGTCTTGGATATATTGGTTCTGAGATTATTAATAATTTAGATCAATTTATTGATAAGATAGAATTATCAGCAGTATTTGATATTGACAAGCAAAAGATGGAAGAGTTGGCAAAAGAATATCCCTCTGTTAGACTCATGACATCCATAACTGATTTTGATGACTGTGATGTTGTAATTGAAGCAGCTGTCCAGCAAGTTGTAATCAACATATTTGATAAAATTGTAGAGTCAAAGAAAATTTTTATTCCTATGAGTATTGGAGCATTTATCACAGATGATGAAATCTACTCAAATTACATAGCTTTAGAGAAATCGCAACAGCAATTGATCAAATTTCCTTCAGGAGCAATTGGAGGATTTGATGCTATAAATTCTATCAAACAAATAGGAATAATTTCAGCTAAACTAACTACTACTAAACCTCCCATAGTGTTTAAAGATCAGCGATTTATTAAAGAAAATAAAATCGTCCTCTCTGAGAGTGAGAGAACAAAGGTTTTCGGCGGTAGTGCAAAAGAAGCAGCCAAAGCATTTCCAAAGAGTATAAATGTGGGTGCAAGACTCGCACTTGCAACGCTAGGACCTGAAAAAACTGGTGTGGAAGTCTATTCTGATCCAACTATAAATAAAAACATACATGAAATCGAAATCCAGTCGGAGGTTGGTGTGTATAAATTTTCTTTCCAAAACAATCCATCCCCAACAAATCCAAAAACTAGCTGGCTTGCTGCATTATCAATCTTTGACACTTTTGAAAATCGGATTTGTGTCGATTAAATATTCTTGTTTAAGAAAATTTATAATATAACATATTCTTCCTAATCACGAAAGATTATGCAACTATCAACTGATATCCTTAATTTATTACTAAGTGAAGCAAAAGAAAGATTTCTTAGATATATAGCTATTGACACAACTTCATCGGAAGAAACTGGAACTCATCCTTCAACACCAGAGCAACTTGTATTAGGTAAATTGCTAAAGGAAGAATTAATTGAACTAGGTCTTGAAAATGTAACACACGATGAATTTGGTTATGTCTATGCTGATCTTCCTGCTAGTCAAGGTTATGAGAAAGCACCGGTTATTGGGTTTGTAGCACATATGGACACTTCTCCAGCAGCTAGTGGAAAAGAGGTTAAGTATCAGATACACGAAAATTATGATGGTTCTGTTATCACTTTTCCTAAAGATGATAAACTTACAATATCTTTAGAAGATTCACCTGAATTAAAGGAGATGATTGGTCTAGATATAATAACAGCATCAGGAGATACTCTGCTAGGAGCAGATGATAAAGCAGGAATTGCAGAGATTATGGCAGCTGTAGCTGCATGGATAAGATATCCTGAACTTAAACATGGTCATATATTGATTTGTTTTACTCCAGATGAAGAGATTGGTGAGGGTACTCTGAAGATAGATATGGATCGATTGAAGCAACTAAAATGTGGTTACACACTAGATGGTGGAGAGATAGGAGAATTAGAAACTGAATGTTTCGATGCATGGAAAGCTGAATTTGAATTTCATGGATTGAGTGTTCATCCAGGATATGCTAAAGATAAAATGATTAACGCATTGGATGTTGCATGTCGATTCTTTTCACAAATACCTGAATATGAAACACCAGAACATACAGAAAACAGAGAAGGATTTTATCATCTCTATGATTTTAAAGGTGGAGCTGAAAGAGCAAGTGGAACAATGATACTTAGAGATTTTGAAGAAGCTAACAACAAGCTAAGGATGGAATATCTAGAAACATTGAAAACTACCTTTGAAAGTCGCTACAAGGGATTGGAAATTAAAATGAAATTTACTCATAGTTATGATAATATGCTCAAGTTTCTGGGTTCTTATCCTGAAATAGTAAGCAAAGCAGAAGAGGCTATACTAGCAGCTGGTTTAGAAGTTAAAAGAACTGCTATTCGAGGAGGAACAGATGGAGCCAGGTTATCGGCAAAAGGACTTCCAACACCGAATCTGTTTGCAGGAGGAATGCTCTTCCATTCTAGAAAGGAGTATATACCAACTATAGCCTTACAAAAAGCTACAGAAGTAATTATACTTATTGCAGAAAATTGGACCAAATAATAACATCCAATTTCTTTTTTCTCCATTTTCAAAGAAAATGTTTTAACATACGTTACTGTTTCATACTCATGCATTTCTACCAACCAGCTGATCCTCAACCATGTCATTACTGTGTCAAAATTGAAGATGTAGAAGAAACAGATTATCCAATTCGAGAGGGATTGTATACTGTTGAGCACATGATTTTCCGTTGTTCTTGGCATGCTCAATTCCAATGTTCTAAATGTGGAAAGTTCCATCATTTCAGTTGGTTATATTGGTGTCCTAAGTCACATGAACTGATTTGTGGTTCTTGTAATAAACCCTCTTTAAAGCCACTAAAATTCTGGGATAGGACTTTTGCATATGAGTTCTTCTGTGAAGAGTGTGGAGAAAATCACTTTGATTTGTTGTATACAGAATTTCAAGGACTTCATCCTTGGCAAACAGAGGATTTTCTAATAGAACCTATTGTTTCTTTGGAGGAATGTTGGGAACCTTTATGGAAACCATCCAAGGTCAGAGAAGGTGAAGAAATTTCTATAGAAGAATCATTACTCAAAGAAAATAGTGTTGAAGCAATAAGAAGAAAATTCAATGATTTGAATTTCCATTCAAAACTCACTCCAGAGAATGAAATAGAGTTTCAAGAGACACAGAAAAAATGGGAAGAAGATAGTATCAACTGGATAGAAAATTATGAGAAAACAGGAGATTTAGATGAAGGAGATCTTAGTAGACAATTAATCATAGATCCTGTATTTTGGAAAACACTTGACAATGTTAAAGGAAAGAAAGTTTTAGACGCAGGTTGTGGCAACGGCTATTTTACAAGAAAGCTAGCAAAGAAAGGAGCAAAAGTACATGGTGTTGACTTCTCACATAAGTTCATTGAATATTGTACAAAACGAGAAGAAAAAAAACAACTAGGTTGTAAATACTTACAAGCCTCTTTGACTGATTTAACCTTCTTTGAAAATGAATCTTTCGATCTCATAATTTCGAATATAGTAATGGTTGATGTGCAAGATTATCAGAAAGCTTTCTTTGAATTGAACCGCATTCTGAAAAAAAATGGAAGGTTTGTATGGTCAAATTTACATCCAGTTTTTGGAAGATTAGGAGCGATGTTATACAGATTACCTTTAGATACAGCAAGAAATGATGATAGACCATTCTATTTAGTAGACAGGTATTTTGATAGCGGTGGAACATTAATATCATGGGGAAATTTCAAACCCTTATGGCAATTTCACAGAACATTATCAGAATATAGTCACGCGCTGAAAGAAGCTGGATTTGCAATAAGAGAGATAATAGAGCCTAAACCAGATTTAGAACTTATCAAAGAAAATCCAAGAACATTAGCGTTCAGCTCAAGTAGATTTCCATTCTTTATAATATTTGACTGTATAAAACTAGAATGAAGTTCCACCATTTTTACTCATTTCTAATTGGTTAACTAACCATGTAAAAGCTTCATGGACACCTTTACCATTAAGTGCACTACAATCGAACACTGAAAAAGTTCTATCTTTCAACTCTAAATGGAGATTTAATAATTGGATCAATAAGGGTGCTTGAATAGCATCAGGTAAATCTTGCTTGTTTGCTAAAATCAGAGTGGGAACTTCTTCTAAATGAGGATTATTAAAAACATGAGTTCTTAAAATATCGCGAGCTTCGGGTAATCTTTCGATATCGGCAGCATCAATTACAAAAACAGCTGCAGCACAACCGGGATAATGGACCTCCCACAGGAATCTAAACTGTTGTTGACCAGCTACATCAATTGTGGTTATATCCCATCCTTCGAAGTTTATTGAATCAATATTCTGACCAATTGTCGGAGAAGTATCAGCTTGATATTCCCCTGTATTCATGTACTTTGTCAGGGTGGTTTTTCCTGCTGAATCAAGGCCAACAATGAGAATTTTAGCTCTTTTCTCAGTTTTTAGTTTTCTTTTTAACCACTGGGAAAATGAATTAAAAGCACTCATCCTGACACTTCTGTTAATTAATAGATTTGGTTTTATTTTCTAAATAATCTCATCTAATATATTCTTGGATAGGGAATGGGTATATAAAACTTAATTTGTTTAAGCAATTGATTTTTCAAATTCTTTTCCTCATTAGACTTTTTTCCAACAAACTTTTTATTGTTACCTCGCTACCTCATTCTTATGACAGAAGTAGAAGGACGATATGATAGGAGATTACTTTCTGTTGATGTAGTCAAAGGAATAGCTATTATGGGTGTTCTTTTCATTCACCCAACAATCTATGGAATTTGGCAGACTGAAGCAATAGCTTTAGAAACTGTTAGTTTTTGGGTTGTAATTGGTTTTATTCCCATTATCCTTATGGGCACGTGGGGTGGAGGTTTCCCTCTTATCAGTTCTTTAGTCAACACTTACAACGTTTTTAACAGGCTTGAACGAGGAATTAAATACAGAAAAGCTGTTATTCCCATTATAATCAACAGTACTATCCTACTACTTCTAGACCCACTCAAGGGTTTTCTTTTTGGTAGAACGTGGACTAATACTTTTCCAACAGATACAACTAGTTATGGACAATACAATTTTTCAGTGCTTTCTCATCTATTAGAGTACGGAACTTTCAGGCTTCCTACAGCTGAAAAAATATTCCAAATAGGATCCTTACCAGCAATAGGGTTAAGTGGTTTTATGGTTGTTTTTCTCCTGTGGTTACTCTTCAGAAACGGAGGAAGAGAGAAAACAAAACGCAACGTCATTATCTTGCTCAGTATTGGACTGGTTTGGGCAGGAATGAATAATTTTATCTGTGAATGGACTTACGATTATATTGGTATTCTATTTCTTAAAGGAGGAATATTCACCTTCTTTGCATATATTTTACGCCTTTTTTTTGGTGCACAACTCTCATTCTTTCCAATGGGTATCTACGCTATTTTTGGTATGGTTGGAGGTTATCTTATTGCACAAAAACAGGATATAAAATGGATCAAACGTTTTGGTTATGGATTTGGTAGTCTTTTTTTAGGAGGTTTCGTTATTACAACTGCTATTACTCTTGCTCAAGCAACAGGTATAGAAGCAGGACTTTTTGGTATTTTAGATTATGAGATTTATCCAAGAGAACTTTTTTTCCTCAGTATAGGGTGTATGATGTTCATCTTCGTTTTTCTAGTTAAGAAATTCGAGTACACTAGTAGTGACAAAAAAACTCGCTTAGCTAAAAAAACAGCTTATATCAGAAGGTTTGGAGTAGCGACTTTAACTATCTACTTCTTTGAACCATTCTTCAATAACATTTTTGCTTTTGTTTTCCATAGACTATTTGGAGGACCAGTCCAAGGATTTGGAACACCAGATCTATTTATGACAAATATTGGAGCGATATTCTTGTATGAATTTGTTATCTTCACTTTCTGGGGCTTAGGTGTTTTTCTATGGTCTAAAACAGGATATAAATTTGGTTTAGAACATCTAATAATTGTGTCAACGAGACCTTTGCGTAAAGTGAAGACGAAACGCCTTCAGTTGTATATACCGAGCAAAGAAGAACTTGAAGCTCTACCAGAGAAAAAGAAGAGTAGAAAGAAAAAAGAGAAGAATCAGACGGATATTTAAAGCTTCATTGCTAACACAAAAGTAATGTTTCCTTCACTCTTCAGACATCCATGGACAAAGAACAGCTAGTCAAGGAAGGCTATGACAAAATTTCAGAGAACTTTCGTAGTTTCAGACATCAATTTGATAATTCTCAAGAACTAAAGAAATTTTCTGAATACTTTCCAAAGAACGGAAACGTGCTTGATGTGGGATGTGGAGTAGGTATACCAGTTGCAAGCTTTTTCGTTGAAAACGGTTTTGAGGTGACTGGTGTAGATATTTCAGAAGGGATGTTAAAAAAAGCAAGAATAAACATTCCAGAAGCTCAGTTCTTTCAATATAATATGATTGATTTAGATTTTCCTGAGAATTGTTTTGATGGTTTAGTATCCATCTATGCTATGTTTCATGTTCCCAAGCAAAAACATGGGACGATCATAAAAAACTTTCATAGAATGCTAAAAAAAGAAGGTTATTTGATGTTGGTTTTCAATCCACGTGAAAATGAAGGAGTGGATGATTTCTTAGGAACAAAGATGTATTGGAGTTGTCATGAACCTATAGTATCTCTTGAACTTGTAAAGGAGGCAGGATTTGAAGTAGTATTTCATGAGATTCTTGATCGAGGAAATGAATTAATGTATTGGATAATAGCTAAAAAGTAGAGTATCACCATTTTTTGATTCTAGTCATCCAATCACCTAATTAATTAGAAATAGTTATATATACCTTTCATATAAAGGCATAGTAAGAGCATATAAAAAGGTGAGAATGTTGAGTTCAGAAGACGACTTAAGTATAGAAGATATCAAAAAGAATTATCTGACCATATTATCATTAGAGTTAATCAAAAGAGGAATTGCTGAAGAGAAAACCAAAGAAATTTTGGATGAAGTAACAATTAGTCTATCAGAATTCATGGAAGAATCGAATATTGAAACTTTAGACCAATTAGAAGAAAATTTTGGGTCTGTTGATCAATTTTGTGAGAATAATTCATTAAATAGAAACAGGGAAGCAGCAATTGGTCAATATATAAGCCTAGGTCTAATCATCACATTGCTGACAGGCATTATTATTTTGGGATTAGGTTTGCTTATAATCTATCCATTTAATCGAATCTTCTCAAATCAAGAATATATTCATCTTTTGACTCAAGACCTTGTAGTAGAAAATGGGATTGTCGGATCACTTTTTGGATTGAACATGACTACTTGGATTATTTATCAATACATCAAAGATAGATATTCAAGATGGGATATTCGAGAACGCATCAAATTGGTTTTATTAATATTGTATTGGTTCATATTTGTTCTGTGGATAGTAATGGTTGTAAGTTATTACACATCCACATATGAGATAATTGATGTTACATTAAACTATGGATATTCGAATTTAATAATCGAAGGGGCGATAAGATGGTTTTCAATTGGAGTATTTTTAGGAACAACAGCTGCTTTGTTTACTTTTAAGTATGTAAAAACCAAGAATACATCTGAATCGCATAAGAAAGATAGTTTTATTTTTGATAAGCTGAAATCCATCTGGATTTATTTTGTTATTTCTGTTTTTGTATTTCCTTACCCCGGAATAGGTGTTTTTGTTGTCTTGATAGGTATTTCCATATTGTTTTATTCAAAAATAACTACAGTAACCTGGTTGATGGGGAGTGTGTCAATTTTAGCACAACTAGTTACAATGCTCTTTATGCTTGAAGCAAAGGCAGGGGGTTATGTTGAAGATACCATAATATTTGGAATAAAATTGAACATCATAAATAATTCAGGTAATGCCTTTTTATTTATAGCAATCATAATTATTTGTGTAATTATTGTATGGAGTGTAGCTTGTTATTATAAACTTGACAGAAAAAGAAAAAGAAGCTTTCCTAAATTGAAAGTACCCAAGAAGAAGCTTGACATTGTTCCAATTTTGCTCCTTATCATTATTGTAGTAGCAACATTAGGAACAAAACCGCAATACTTAGTGTTAGAAGGGCAAGGAGAGGTGGAAATGGTTACACAAGAACAAATGGTGGCCGAGTATAGATATCACATCCCTCCTGTAAAAGGAACTGTTTATATCTCACTTTACACATATTTAGAAATATTTGAAGATTACCCACCCGGATTTGTATATGTCCAAGAAGGAAATTGGTCCATACGCGTTGTAAGCACGTCATTTCCATCCTATGAACTAAATTTAAATGGAAGTTTAAATGATGCGAGTTCACATATGTACTACTTCGATACATATCAATTAGGAGTTACATATCTGAAGTTACAAATTAATGGCTCCGGATCAATGATGTTGAGATTTGAATATAATCATCGTCCGTATCATCCATACGTTCCAGTGCATTCTATACATTGGGAATCTGCTGTGCCTTGGTTTCCTACACCAATAGAATCAGGAATACTAATTATAACTTTATTATCAGTTTTTGTTAGATTCGAATCTTTACAAATAGGTAAAAGAAAGGAGATCGAACACATAAGAGAAAAGTGATAACATGAAAGAAGAAAAAAATGATTTCCTAATGAAAAAATGGAGAACGCAGCTATCCAAAGGAGTTCTTGAATATCTTGTTCTCACTCTTCTTCAGAAGAGTAGACATGGTTGGGATATACTTCAACTTGTGAGATCATTTTTACCTGTTACTGAACCTCCACTAGCTGATGGTACAATCTATAATATTCTAACTAGACTGAAGAAGAGAGAATTAGTTACTGAAAGAAGTGAAATTTTTGATGGTAGATTAAGACGTTATTTTATCTTATCAGTTAAGGGAATTGAGCTGCTTGCAGAGATGAAAAAAGACTGGGAAAAAATCATTATCTCTTTTGGTGAAGCGGACAAACTAGCTGAATTGTAACTTATGCAAAATAGGAGGATCGATTATAATTTTTCTCTTCTTTCTTTTCGAAAAACTTATGAGTGACCTTTCCACCCGTTTCCGAATGACAAGGTATTGCCACTGTTAGCATCTCTGTATTGATTGCTCTACACAGTCCAACAGTGAGGATGACTCACGGCATCCACTGTCCCGTAGGTGAACACCACCGGGAATATTTTTCTACCAATATTACCTGCTGAATTACAATCAGCATTAAATAAGAGACCTTGTTTACTTTTGAACAGACCTCTTTTCACCCTTCTCCCCAGATACGTGGTATGTTTTTTGATTGGCTCATTATCCAAAAATGAACATTTGGAAGTATACTCTTCTTCTGTCAAGATAACCTTTATCCCTACTTCTTCGGCTTTATACTGGACTTTGCGTACCAAGGTTAAGAAGGGGATGGTGACAAAGGTCTGATTATTTCGCTTCCCCATCTTGCTCTGCTGTTTCCAGTTTTTGTTGTACCCGATGACGATGGTACCAATGTTGTGTTTCACACATTGGTCGATGACGATTCTTGAAGCCTTATGCAGATAATCTTCCACTCGTTGATAGCGCTTATCGAGCAGTTTTTTCATCCGCGGTCCATACTCTTCAACTCCCTGTAAATCGTAGATAGATTGGAGACAGGAACGTTCTTTATTGTACCATTGATTGATAGCCTTCAGTTTCCTTCCTTTGATGAGGAAAGGAAAAAAGATGTTACTCACACAGGCCAAGAGGTTATTCACCCCTAAATCTATGGCTAAGATATTTTTTGCTTGAAGATGATGGATCGATGAATCCAGCTCTTTCTCATAAATAATCTCCACGATGAAACATGTCCCCTTAAGTAGTAAGCGGACGTGGTTGATTTTCAATCCTTTCTCTAACCTTGTTTTCACTTTCAATCCTACTTTATTCGGAAAATGTAGCCATCCCCCTTCTTTGATCTTTACTTGGTTAGCGGTAAAGTAGATGGTGTGGAATCCTCGTTTCTTCTTATATTTTGGTTCATTGGGTTGAGCGCGGAAGTTTTGTGGGTTCTTCTTGTACTCTTTCTTTGCTCGAAAATATGCTTTCCAGTTCTTTACAAGAAATTTTATCGTCTGTTGTGCTGAGTGGGCGATAAATTCTGTATAGCACGGATGGTACCGTACTATATTCACTAATTCGTATTCTGAGGTTATGTATTTACTATTGTTGAGTTGTCTCTTGATTATATAATTTCCATAATTATACAAATTTTTGCTCTGTCTCGCTAACTGCATAAGCGTGAAACTCTGCTTCACTTTTATCCGTTCAGTCCGTTTGACAAGCATCACTATTCTATTCTAGACTTCCTTATTTAAACCTACAAACTCTCTAACCTACTCTCTACATTTATGGAACCATGCGGAAGATTTATTCATCATAACATCATAAGATTTTTGCTCATGTTTGCCAAAAAAGAGGATGAAGTTGTCAAAAGGACAAAAACCCCAATAACTCAAAGCAGTTTAGTTAAAGACTTTGAAAAATTAGGTTTGGTTGCAGGTGATATAGTAATTGTTCATAGTTCAATGAGCAAGATAGGTTGGATTGCTGGGACCTCTGTTGCTGTTGTTAATGCGCTTATGGAAGTTTTAACACTTGAAGGAACGCTTGTGATGCCAACAATGACCTCCGATAACACAGATCCAGAAAACTGGAAAAACCCACCAGTTCCGGATGAATGGAAGCAGACTATCCGAGAAAATATGCCAGCTTATAATCCAAAATATTCTACTTCACGAGGAATGGGGAGAGTAGCGGAAACATTTCGAAATTACCCCGGTGTGTTACGATCAAGTCATCCTCAAAGTTCTTTTGCAGCATGGGGTAAACACAAGCAAGAAATCTGTGGAGAACACCTATTAACTCCCTGTTTTGGAGAAAATTCCCCGATTGAACATCTCTATAATCTAGATGGTAAAATCCTTCTATTAGGTGTAGATCATCAAAACAACACATCTCTTCATTATGCTGAATGTAAAGCTAATTTTACAAACAAACCAATGCAAAAACAAGGTGCTGCATTATTTGAAGATGGAAAAAGAGTATGGAAGAGTTTTGAAGATCTTGATTACGATGATGAAGATTTTCCACAGATAGGAACAGATTTCGAAAAAGCACATAAAATTTCTCAAGGTAAAATTGGTCAAGCAGACTCTAAACTAATAGAAATAAAAGAACTAATAGACTTTGCAATAAACTGGATGGAAAATAATCGATAAACGTTCTGATTCTATCTTTCTCTTTGTCCTTATGAGGGAATTGGAGTTCCTCGATTAAATGCTCCATGATATTGACATACTTCAGCAGCTGATATTGCCGCTCGTTTTAAGGCATCTTTAATAGTTGTTTTCTTAAGATATTCTACTAAAAATCTAGCAATGAAACCATCACCAGCTCCTAAAGTATCAATTATCTCTGCTTCAACTATAGGTTGAAAGTAAAATCGACCATCATACAAATATGATCCGGAAATACCTTCAGTGCATATCACAATTTTAGGGCCCTTAGAGTAAAGTTTCTCCATAAATGATTTTATATCGTCGATTTTCTTATCTGAAATTGAAAAAGTCCCGATGTCAACATATTGAATGTTTTTGTCTATATACTCTGCAGTATATTCATCAGTAAAATCAAAGGAAATGATGGAACCGAGTTTTGAAAGCTTATCTAAATAAGGTTCCATTCGGCTATAATAACTTGTATGAATAAGATTGTGCTTTGATAAGAATTCCATGTCAGAACTATTTGGCTTAAACTTTGAACTAGCTCCTTGTCTTGAATTACCAAATTTTCTATCCCCATCACTATGATAAATTACAGTATAATTATTAACATCTTCTTTGACATGTGTATAAGTCGTATCAACACCTTCTTCCTCTAAAGAATTAAGAATCAACTGACCATAAACATCATTGCCAAGCCATCCAACATAACTAGTTTCTAATCTGTATCTTCTCGCAAGAACAGCGACATTTACTGCATTTCCTCCTGGATACATCATCCCTTGATTTACATACTTATCCACAGTATTATTTCCTAGTCCTGCTATTTTTAACATCAATACTCAACTTTTCCCATATATCTTCTAATGGATTTATCATGACCTGTAGCTTCTGAGAAGTAGTCCATTAGGTTTCTAGTTGCTGCATCTAGAACTATAACTGAGACATAAGGTCTAATTTCAGTATCTATACCTTTCAATTCATAATCTTTAGAGTCAAAATTGATGAATCCCTCAAAGTAATTTTCTCCAAATCTCTCCACTCTTTCTGCTTCTTTTCTATGATCTGTTTCATCAATAAGATTGATAACAGGAAAAGAATCATCTACAAGTTCAAATGGTCCGTGAAAAAATTCTGCAGCGTGTATAGGTGTGACATGAATCCATTGCATTTCCATGAAGGAGTTAAAAGCTAGTATATATGCAGAATGAAACATTGGTCCCGCTCCAACGATGAACATTGATTTCTTTGAAGCAATCTGTTTTGTAACTTTGATAATCTGTTGTTCAGATTGTTCTATTACTGAAAACAGAGCTTCTGGCAAATTCTTAAGAGAAGAGAGTAGTTTTTCATGAATATCCCAGTTTTCAGGTTCAAAAACTACTAGAAATCCACTCACTAAAGCACTTGTGACAATAAATCGGGAATAATCACCAAGTTTTGTGTCTCCAAAAAGTAATGTTCCTTGAACATTCAAACTTAATGGGGAATCAGCTAGTCTAGTAATTCCTATAGTATAGCATGTTTTCTTACTGCAAAATTTGGCAGCTTCAACAATTTCTTGAGTTGTTCCAGAATATGACCCTAAGATTACAACAGTCTGATCATCTATGAAACTAGGATCTTGATTTATTAACTCTGCGGGATAATAAGAAAAAACACGAGTTTGAATGCACTTCTTTTCGATCCAATAAATAATAGATGACATTATGCGATAAGGAGCTCCACAACCAACAAAAACGAGTTTATTAAAATTTTTTTCAGCTAATTCCTTACCTAATGTTACAGCTTCATCTATAAGATTTATAGCATTATTAAGATAGGATATAAATTGATCTTTATTCAATACTTCCATTTGATATCTGTTTGAATCTAAACTGTTCAAACTTATAATTTTATTGCAAATCCTATGAAATTAGAAATAAAAAGAATAAATTTTTAAAGTTGATAATTGACAGGTAATTGGTTGTCATGCTTAAAGATAAGGTTTGCAAATTTATAGATGAAAACAAAGAAACACTCTTCAGTGTAAGTAGAGAAATTTGGGAAAATCCAGAGATAGGCTTTGAAGAATTTAAAGCTTCTAAACTTTTATCAGAAAAGATTCAAGAAACAGGCTTTGAGACAAAACTTGGTGTTGCGGGTCTAGAAACTGCAATTTATGCAGTACATCCAGATATTAGAGATGGTCCAGTTGTAGCAATTCTAGCAGAATATGATGCTTTACCTGAAATAGGACATGCGTGTGGTCATAATTTAATAGCAACAGCTGGATTGGGTGCAAGTCTAGCTTTAGGATCAATAAAAAAGGATCTCCCTGGTAAATTAGTTTTCATGGGCACTCCAGCTGAAGAAGGAGGAGGAGGAAAAATATTAATGATAAATGCTGGATTGTTTGATGAAGTTGATGCAGCAATAATGTTTCACCCTTCAGCAACTAAGAATTATGTTGGGAGAGGAGGATTAGCTCTTCAAGAAATCAAGATAGAATTCTTTGGCAAGACTGCTCATGCCTCTTCTGAACCTGAAAAAGGAATTAATGCTTTGGATGCAATTATTCAAACTTTCAATGGGATAAGTGCTTTAAGGCAACATATAACTAGCGACGCTAGAATTCACGGAGTTATTACAGATGGTGGGATTAAACCAAATATTGTTCCAGATTATGCAGCAGCTGAATTCTATGTTAGAGCACAAGATGATAATTACCTTGAAGAGCTTTTAAACAAGGTTGAAAACTGTGCTAAAGGAGCTGCATTAAGTACAGGAGCTAGATTGGAATTTAGCAAAGTAGGTAATGCCTATATGTCTAGAAATGTAAATAGGGTTTTAGGGGAAGCTTTCTCAAAGAACATGAATGCAATAGGAGAGGAAACGCATGTTGTTGAACTTGGAAAAGGTTTAGGCTCAAGTGATATAGGTAATGTGAGTCATGTCACTCCTACAATTCATCCCTATATGGGGATAAGCAAAGTTGAAATCAATGGTCATTCTACTGATTTTGCTGAAGCAGCAAATAGTGAGTATGGTAATGAACAGATGTTGAAGATAACAAAAGCTTTGGCTATGACAGCTATAGATGTTTTCACTAAACCTGAGTTAGTGAAAGAAATGAAAGAGGAGTTTGAAAGGACAAAAAAGAGATAAATTTCTCACAACTTCTTTTCCATAAATGTCCAAGACATTCCTTCTATATCTGGAGATTCTGCTTCAGGATACCTTTCTATTTCAACAAAACCTAGTGACTGATATAGATTTTGAGCTGCTTTCATAAACGGTCCTGAATCTAATCTTACCGAAGAATAGCCAAAATCTTTACCTTTTTTTAGCAGCTGATTCAAAAGCGATTTTCCGTAACCTTTTCCTTGATAATCTGGTTTTATATACATTCTTTTCACTTCTCCAACACCGGATGATAATTTTCGAAGCGCACCCATTCCAATGATATTTCCTCCTTCTTGAAGAAGATAGAATACACCGCCTGGAGGTTGAAATATTTCCAATTCATCAAGTATTCTTGCAGCATAACTGTGTGATGATCCAAGGATTGATTCAAGATCTATTTTATGATGTTTTTTTGCTTGTTCAGCTATCCATTCTATATATTCTATATTCAGCTCTAAGAGTGTTGCTAAATGTTTTGCAATATTTAGAGTAATAAATTCAACCATCAAATCACCTTTCAATTTTAATTAACTATTAAGATAACGATAAGCTATTAGTAAGTATAGTTTTGTAACATCTTTTAACGTGCTCAAATCAGCGTATTCGTTAGCATTGTGTGCATTTCTTCCACCAGGACCAAAAACAAAAATGTCCTTCATTCCTGCTTCCCTCATATTCCCTCCATCAGAAAAACCTGTATTGTAGGAGAAAATTGGAGAGGCTTCATAAACTGCTGAGAATGCATTTTGAATAACCTTACCGAACTCTGAGTGAGGATCTGTTGCTGACCCTTCACCTATGGTTAGAATCGACATGTATACATCTACTGGTTCATCTTTAAATTTAGGATCAGTATGTTGAAGATTGGTATATCCATCTGGTAATTCTATTCTATACTTTAATTTTGAACAATACTTAACTATAGAATCAAATAATTCTTGTGTTTTTAGTCCAGGCATAGCTCTGAAATCAACTTCCAACTCACAGCGATCAGGTACAACGTTTGTTTTTACACCTGCTTTGATATCATTAAAACTAAAAGTTGTTCTGTAAGGGATTCCTGAATCTCTCTTATCCTTATCCAAAGGTAGTTTTTCTGGAGTGAATGCACGCATTTCTCGAAAACCTGCAATTCCAACTCTTTTGATTAATTGTTTGATTGTTTGCCATTTTGTAACAGGTGCTTTTTGTTTTGGAATCTTCAACTTCTTCTTTGCATTAACCATGAATTTGGTTGCTTTATTTATAGCATTACTTTTCTCTTTAGGCCATGATCCATGTCCCGCAACTCCATGAAAGGTGAATTTCAACCAATGTGGTCCTTTCTCTCCAATCCCTATGTTAGGACTAGTCAGAGGATGACTTATGCTTGGCTCAGAAATGATAGTTGCATCAACATTCACTTTATCAAAATGGTTTTTGGTCATATATATTGAACCATAAGTCCCATGAGTTTCTTCATCAGGAACAAGCCACATCTGCAAATTCCCTTTGAACTTCATGCCTGAATCTTTCAGAAGTTTCATAGCCATTATTTGACACGCTATACCTGCTTTCATATCAACGGAACCTCTGCCGTATAGTTTACCATCTTTGATTACTCCGCCTAATGGTGGCGTATCAGAGTCCCAATTATCTTCATTAAATGGTACAATATCCAAATGTCCATTGAATTGTAGAGTTTTTCCAGCAGATGAACCCTTTATAGATCCTATGAGATTATAATAAATTTCATCCTTCTTTCCACCTTTGAAAGGTACTTCAAACATCTCAGTCCCAAATCCTTCATCATCAAAAAACTTCTTTGTAAACTTGAAAATTTCCCTATTATCCCAATATTTGAACTCTGAAAAATTAAGTGATTCAATTTGAACTAGTTTCTGAAGAAGTTGGGATATTGCTTCTTCATGTCTATCAACTAAGTCAAGCAATTTCTTCTCTTTGCTTGTAATAGGTATTTTTGGTTTCTTTCTCTTTTCGTTTACCATCAGTATTTCACTTGATTCTGATAAATTAAGGTTTATCTGTGTTTCCCATACAAATTATCTCAAAAAATATTGAATCACACATAAATGGAGAATTCTTTTGTTAAACTCACTCTTCTAGTATTAAATAAATTGAGTTGCATTACTTCTTTTAACATTTTATTTGAACGGGTTTTGTTCATGATTTTTAAGTGAAACTATAAGATTTCACAATATAACGAATTGTTAATCATTGCCTAGACATGTTAGCAACTGATTTTCTGATTTGAAAAAAATATTTTGAGTATTTGTAGGATATCATTTTCTTAAAGCAACAAACTCCACTCAAGATCGAGTAACTTGAATTGAATCGGACAAAACAGCACAAACGACCAACTTTTCCACATATTTATATATTCATTGGAAAATATAGTTACTTGATATTAATGAAATCTAAAAGAGTATTAATATTGTTAGGTATTTTGATGATGGGTGTTTTGCTTGTTCCCAATCTGGGAGTAGAGGCAAGCAGTACCTATGGGATAAATATTGAGCATGCGGAATATTGTGATCTTGATGATGACGGGAAAGAGGATGATGTATATGCAGAAATTCTCGTCACCATGTTTGAAGGCACAAAGAATTTGATTTTTAAGGCTACTTTGAAATTTGATGGAGAAATTCTTCACTCTATATATAGAGATAATCATATCAGAACAGAAACTGAAATATTGTACAAATTCTATTTCATCAATGTAGCATTTGAAAGCGGTTGGTATGATTTATATGCTTGGTTCTTCATTTATACTGAAGTCCAATATGGGTTTTACTATGACATGTTGACTTTTGACCCACCAGGGGCAGACCCAGACTATCCTGTGGGAGGAGGAGTTGATCCAGGACCATAAAAAAGGTATTAGATAGTTATACAAATCACATTTGATTTAGGTGAAAAACATGAAAGGTTTCTCTAGAGAGATACTTGAAATACTTCGAATTCTCGAAAATTATCCATTAGATTCCTTTAGTGGACATGCTAGAAAACTTGGGATATCAACTCAAACAATGATAAGAAAAGTTGAATATCTCAAGGATGCAGATAGAATCAGAGAGGTTCATTCTACGCTCAATCCGGAGAAAATGGGATTAGAAAGATATGTTGTGATCTTCAAAACAACAACTGTTGAACAAATTTCATTTCTTGAACTTTCGTGTGACATTCATCCATATACAAACTCTAGAAACAGACTTTTTGGGCATATGTATGGATTATTTACAGTTTTTGATATCCCAAAGGGAACGCTGAGGCATTTGGAGTCGTTTCTAGAATTCATGGTAGGGAGGGAGTTCTGCTCACAGTATCAGATTTATAAATCAGCGGGGGAGCGAGCTTATTATACTCAACCAGTTCACAACAACATTACAGATCTTGATGAATTTGATATAGAGGGATATTTTTCTAAAAAGTTGACTGGAAAACCTAAGACAGAAATTAATGTATCAGCAGAAGTTTCAGAGGATACGTTTCATCCAATTCATCTGCTTATACTACGAGACATAACAATCAACATGAGAATTCCTATGAGTGAGCTTTGTCAAGAGTATAAGAAGTATCTAACATTGCCAAAGGAAAAAGAAAATTTTAATGTTCTTCCGGAAGGTTTCAGACCGTATTTAGAAGAATTTTATGCAGAAGATCGCACAGAAAATGCAATATATTTGGATTTTAAGAAGAAATACCATTTCATTACAGATAATTTCATTGAAGATTATTGGTGGGGAGTAAATAGAAAATACTTTGAGATGTTCATAAGATTCTCCTATATCATCAGGGATATCAAAGAAGAAGAAAAATCAAGGTTATTTAGAGTGTTAAGTGAGTTTAGACCACCATTTAGTATTTACATGGAAGATTTAGGTAAAGATCTTTTCATCACATTATCATTACCACCATATTATCAGATAAGAATGTCATATTGGATGAGAAATCATTACGAGAATCTATCATTCTACATGATGGATAGTTTCGGGTATAATGCAGTGAAATATAGATTTTATGTTCACAATTACAATATTAAAAATCAGAAATGGAGGGAGGACACAGAATGGATGTTTGAAGGGGTTGTCAAAAGTGTCCAAGAAAGTATTGCTAAGAAGCAATTTAGAAAAGTAGGGATCAAAGAGGAAAGGAAATAATGGCAGACATATACATCGTAGAAGATGACGAAAACCTTCAAGAATTATATATTATGTACTTAACGAAAATGGGGCACCGAATTGTAGGACAATCCTTCAATGGGGAAGAAGCTTTAATTGATTTATACTTCAATTTTAAAGATAAAAAGCCAGACATATTGATTTTAGACTATCATATGCCTATGAAGAATGGTTTAGAATTACTTGAAGATTTATACGACTTGGATTGGATTAATAGAACAAAAATAATTTTTATTTCTTCAACAAGTCAATCTGAGATTAACGCATATGAAAAAGGAATATCTAAATACGTCACAAAACCCTTTAGATTTTCTAGTCTGGGATATGTCATCAATGAAGTAATGGAGACAGTTTAAATAGATCAGAAACAATATGTTTAATCTAAAGGGGATTTAATTACGGGGTATTTTACAAAATTAAGATTCTTAATTATTTGTAAGACACACTAAACGTCTAATCTTTTTCAATGGAAAACTTAAGAGGAACATAATTTGAGCAGACAATGTTTCAATTTGCAAACGTTTGCGTAATTTGCAAAGGCTTATATAGCAGGGAGTGAAAGAAGGTATTGTTTGCAACGAATGCAAAGACGTGAGATTAATGAAAAACAATAACAAGGAGACTATCATCAACTTGAGAAATCTAACGAAGAATTTCGGTGATTTTACAGCTGTTGATAATTTGTCTCTTGACATCAAAAAAGGAGAGATCATTAGTCTTCTAGGTCCAAATGGAGCTGGAAAAACGACGACTATGAAAATGATCGCGAGATTACTGAAACCAACTGAGGGTGAAGTATGGATAAAAGAAAATGGAAATATGCGTCTGTTAAATAACCGAAATAAAGATGCATTGTTGGATAGAATTGGTTTTCTAATAGAAAATCCAACATTTTATGATCACATGACACCAAAACAGATTCTAACTTATTTTGCAACACTAAAAGGGTATCCCAGAAAGAAGATACCAAAGAGAATTGAAGAATTGATGGCACTTGTAGATCTTTCAGATTGGATAGATAAGAAAATTGGAACATTTTCAAAAGGTATGAAACAGAGATTAGGTCTTGTATCTTCTATGATTCATGATCCAGATTTTCTAGTTCTTGACGAACCACAAACAGGTCTTGATCCAAAAGGAAGGAAAGAGATACGAGCTATCTTAGTTGATTTAAAGAATGCTGGTAAAACAATTTTTCTGAGCAGTCATTTATTATATGAAGTAAGTGAAATATCAGATCGTATTGCGATTATTAATAGAGGGAAGTTAGTAGCTTTTGATACAATGGAGAATTTGGAAGGTCAAGCAAAAGATTTACGGTTACAGATTCAACTAGCTGAGCTCCCTGAAGATGTAACTCAAATCATTATTGACCTTGAAACTATTATCAGACCACTTACTGGGTTGAATAAGGGTGATAAGATTGTTGAATTTAACAGAGTCACAAGTACATTTGAAGTTAAATTTGATGGAAAAATTCAAACTCAAAAGAATATTCTGAAAGAGCTTATTAGAAATGATATAGATGTAATGGATTTCTCAGTTCCTAGAACAAATACGTTAGAAGATCTTTACATTAAGCTAGTAACAGAGGTTGTGGCGGTTGAACCACTAAAAGAAGCTAGTACAGGAGTGAATTAAGATGGGAATGACACAGAAAGAAATTTTAACCAATGATATCGAGAAGCACGAAATTGGTCCTAAGAAAACATTAATTCAAGTTGGAGCAACAATAGAATTTGAGGTAAAGAGAAATTTCAAAAACATTATAATTTCTCTTGTGGTGACTATTGCATTCTATGCACTAGGATTGATAATAAATCTTATACGAGAAGGCAGAGATGTAGAAGCATATGCTAATGCAGCTGATTATCTACAAGGATCATACTTGAGTTTTACTTTGAGTTTCTTCATAATGATTATTGCAGTAATGTTTGGAGCTAATATCATAGCTTATGATTATGATAAACAAACTGGAAATCTACTTTTCCCAAAAATTACTAAAGGAAGGCTATTCTCAGGAAGGTTTATTGCAAGATATTTTATGGCGGTATTTTCAGTTATAGTCTATTATGCTTTAATCATAATCACAACTTACATCAAGTTTGGTGAATATCCAACAAATGTTTGGTTTTCATTAGGATGGGCAATCTTTTACATGCTAGCCGTGTTTTCGTTAGTTGTGTTCTTTAGTAGTTTCATGAAAAAATCTTCAACAGTAATTGTGTTGAGTATATTGATGATATTAATTGTATTCCAAATGACATCTGTAATTTTAACAGTAGCTGGTGTGGATATTGAGCCATTGTTCATATTAACTTATTACTCAAATATAATCTCACAAGTTATTCACGGAATACCTTCAGAACGATTCATAGAAAGTCCTCTTATGCAAGGACCTCCTGGAAGTCATGCAGAAGGTCCAACAGGATTTACTTGGGCCACACCAAGTGAAGCAGGAGCATCTATAGGTTTGCTGGTTTATTCATTAATACTGATTGTTGCTGCATATCTTCTATTTCGAAGAAGACAACAAAAATAACCACCGCGAAAAGGAGGAAGAAGGCCTCTTCCTCTTCCTTTCATTATTAACTCGAAAGAAATAAATAGCAAAGAAGGTCTTTGATAAACATGAACGATTTGAAACCAACCAACAACTCTGAAACAAAAACGGATTTCAAAATTAGTTGGCAATATCTCAAAGCAAATTACAAATCTTTTATTGCAACAGAGCTTTTTGCATTCTTTGCATTCATCATTGTATTTAGTATAATGGTAAGTATAGTTGTACTAATTTTTCATTTCTCTCCTGAATTATCACTAATAGATTTGTTACCAAGTGAAGAAGGACACGCGGATATCAAATTGAGAGTGTGGGTTATAGTACCCATTTTAGCTTATCTTGCCATGGTTGGTTTTCTATATTGTCAATTTGGTTTAGCATATGATATTTTCACATCAGGAGATATGTTTACAGAGTTTAAGAAATCCTTCAGTTATTTCAAAGAGCATTGGTGGAAATATATTTTACTAACATTCATAACAGGATTCAGTTTCTTTATTCCTTCCAATGTTATGCAAGCAAGAGCAGAAACAAGTCCAAGGGCGATGTCTGATGCTTTAATGGTTGCTTTCGAGATTATAAGATACTTAATTTTCTTTATCATTCTTGTAGTCTTTGGTAACACATTACCAAGTGTAACTGCTCAAGGGAGTCTAAAGAATAGTTTCATTGAATCTATTAGAATAGTAAAAACTGAATGGAAAAGACTGATCAAAACATGGGGAATATACTTTCTTATTTTTATTGCTCCTTCACTCGTAGTTTCAATTATTATGCAACTTACTTATCCTGTTCTAGCAGGTACTGGTTGGTTTACATTATTGGCTTTATTATCAGTTATCTTCCAAATTTACAAATTGTTCATAGGGTTCCCAATGTT
>BPTK01000009.1 GCA_023705905.1 Candidatus Heimdallarchaeota archaeon | reverse complement strand
TAAAGCATTGTTTATTCTGACTTTCTTTAACATGAATCATTCTATCAATTATTTTCTTTGCATAGGTTCTTCTTCTAACTTCTATTTTACCTAACTTCAAAGTTGATGACATTGCTGAACTTGTTAAATCGAACATATTTTCAAAATACCAATTTTTACCTTCGTATGGAGAAACATCCCATTCATAAGCCTGAAAAGATCTCAATATACTGTCATATGGCGTGCTGCTATGGACATAAAATATCATATTTTCTTCTGTTTTTTGCGCCCAATTGAGCAAAATACGTTGAACAAATAATTTGGGGATTACGGTATCTGAAGGGTAGCTCACTAGGATTAGAGAACCATTTGGGATACCTCTTCGAGAAGACATTTCCATGCCAAGTTTCTGGTCTAAAGTCCTAATACCAGTTTGTATTAGTTTGCCTCTAGCATCAACATTACCACTTTTCTTACCTATTCTTTCCACTCCACCTTTGGGGGACTCTATATCCATTTAACTTACCTCATCGCAATTTTTTTGATTAGAATTGTTCAAGTTCTCTCAAAGCTAATTCTAAATCAGATATGAATTCATCCTGAACTTTCTTTTCTTCAGTTTCCACTGGTTCAGGTGCAGGAGTTGGAGTAGGTGTTGAAGTTGGAGTTTCAGCAATTGTTGCTGGTTTCGCTTCAACATCTAATATATTTCGTACTTTTTCTGCAGCCATTTTCATGGTTCTTCGTACCAGGCCTAGTTGGACACCAGTATCTGTGATAAGACACAATACTGTACTTCCACAACTGGCAACTAAGATTAAACCATCAGAAAATTCTGAGATTATAATATCTAATGCTGCTAATCCCACATTTTGACCCTGTTGTTCACTTGCCAAATATACTGCACTAGCTATCGCTCCAAGCGCTTCTGTTTCGAATTCATCGAAAGCAAATCTTGAAGAATATGCAAGTGTTAGTCCAGTTTTATCAGCTAATATAACATGGTTAATGTTAGCATCACTAGTTATTATTTCATGTAGGATTGCATTTATTTGATCGGCGCCATACAAGACAAATCACCAAGTGTTATTACACAGCTCTTATTGATTATTATGAATTTGGATATTTAAACATTTCAAATGTTGTAGTACTACAAACAAAGAATTTAAGGTAATTTTTTAAATTACAATGTTAATTCCATTCTATGGTCACATTAAAATTCCCTGTTATAATTTTAAATTTCAAAAATTACATCCAATCTGCTGGAGAAAATGGAGTGAAATTAGCAAAAATTGCTGAAGAAGTTGCAAAAGAAGTAGGTGTTGAGATAGTTGTTTGTCCTCAGACTGTAGACATCCGTCTCATTCATCAATCTGCAAATATTCCCATATTTGCTCAGCACACGGATCCAAATGATTCGGGTAGTCACACTGGAAACAATTTAATGGAAGCAATCATACAAAGTGGAGCATCTGGAACACTGGTAAATCACTCTGAACATCAATTAAAATTATCTAACATAGAAAAAATCATTGCAAAAGCAAAGAAATTAGATTTCTACACATGTGTATGTGCAAACAATCTTCAGGCAAGCAGAGCAATATCAGCTTTAAATCCTCCAGCATGTGCAATGGAACCACCAGAACTCATAGGTAGCGGGATCTCTGTTACAACAAAACCAGATTTAGTTAAACAAACTATTCAAGCAATAAAAGAAGTCAATGCTTCTATTACACCCTTAGTCGGAGCGGGTGTATCTACAGCTAAAGATGTTTCGGAAGCATTACAATTAGGTGCAAAAGGAGTACTCCTAGCCTCAGGATTTGTTAAGGCAAAAGAGCCTAAGTCGGTGTTACTAGAAATGGCAAATGCCATGATAGAAAAATAGGATAAAGAGAAAATAGTTCAGGGGGCAATTATTCATTGCGTTTCCACATCATTTTCTCGCCTTGTTTTATCTGTGTTAAAATTCCGGCTTCTTCCATTTGTTTTAAGGATCTAGCAAATTCTTCTTTAGTAACTGGGGGATTCCCCTGTTTTAACATTGCAAATTGGCAGGATGCAAATATTGCATCTTCAAACATGAATTTGGAAGAACTAAATGATTCAATAATTAAATCTTTATTAGGAATCTTAAAATCCTTAACGACTGTTTTAACTTTTTGAATTTCTCCCTTACTAGAACCAATTTTTGAAATAATTAAATCTGCAATAATGTCATTTAAGCCTTTACCCTTTGTCTGTTCACCAAAACCATGAAGTTCAGCTAACAGGAAAGTTGCTTGTTTAACAAATGATTCTATAGATTCAAAGTTATTTTCATCGACTAGTTTCTGTACATAGTTGTACAAGCCCTCAGGGAGTGTAATTTCCATAGGTTTCATTAATATTGCTCCTTTTTATAATTTTAAGATACAACAGTACAATTGGATTACTTCTTATAGGTTTTCTCTTTGAGACGTTCAAAGCAAAATGAATTTTGTTAATATTCAGCAAGAATATTTGTTTGATGCTGTTTAAAGATAGTGAGAGATGATGGCGTCCTTTTCCCGCTTTTATATCCTATGTGTGAAGCACATCTAAGCCGTCTCAATCAGTCATTCGCCTAATTATATTAAGGAAAAAATGAAGTATAAATTTTTCTGTAAGGGTTTAATGTACTGTTAAGAAGCTTTACGACCACGTTTATATTGGGTGAAACCACATTTTCCACAAGTTTGACGATCTTTATGTTCAGCCATATATACAGCATTTCCACATCTTTCGCATTCTTTCTTTAATCTAACTATCTTATCTCCTTCAGTTTTATACTTTTTATGGGTTGAACTCATTTCTTGCACTCACTCAGTTTTTTCTTGGACAATTCCAGATCTTTTTAAGAGAAACTCTTTTTCAACAGCAATTGCTCTTTTAGCTGTTTCATAAACATGAACAAGAGCTAAACTTTTTCCTTCGCCATATTTAGCTTCTAGTTTAATTAAAACTACTTGATTTCTTTCTTTATTTAGTAAAGCAGCTAATTTTGACAAGAAATCATCACGTTTAGGAACTGGTTGTCCAACATGATCAACTTTAGCTTGTATTTCTGTTCGCTCTAATAATTTATTTTCATTTTTTTCAATGATATCAATCTTCATCAATCTTCACCATTTTACGTATTAATCCGCAAACGCTTTGTTTTACTTCTTCAGTGACTGACACTACTACTAACCCTTCATTAGGTTGCCCATATAAGACTTTTGAATCCAGTGGAGCTTCAAGTATAACTGGAAGTACCAGTAGGTCCTCTTCACCAATTATTTTTATAATTATTTTGTTATCTTCACTTTTTAGACTATTAATAATCTCAACCCATGCGTTTTGCATTATGTAGCCTGCTTGGTTGGATATTTCTACAGTAGAAACGTTCTCAATTTCTAATAATGGAACTTTTTCCCTTTGCACATGTTCATCTATGATAGCAATATCAGGTAAAAATGACTGTTCCACAAATACTTGTGTGGTTACATCCCCCACCGTTATAACCTTGGGTATTGAATGGTCCAGAGATAATTCATTAATTAATTTAACAACGTCATGTCGATTCTTAAGGATCTGTCCTAAGGGGTTCTTAAAATATCGTCTTTGATTTTGGGGTAAAAAGTAGGAACCAGGTTTTATTTGATTCAACAAGTTCACCGGACTCGAAGAGCATAATGTCCTTTTTTATCGATCTTCATTCTCTTCGCAACATCGCTTTCTTCTGGTTTTAGGATGAATATCTCACCTACAAATTCAGAAGAAATATCTTGTGTTTTACAACTTGGACAAATATTAGCAGTCTTTTCCATGATTATGTGGCACACTCTACAAGCTTTGGACATATCAAGAAGCCTCCTCTGCTTTGCTCTTTGGATTTTTTAGTTCAACTTTCCACTCTTCAATCCACTCATTTGTTCCTAGAGCATCTTGACGCATCGTCAAACCAACTCTTATGGATGATTTCCCTATGCTTACAGCAATGATTCTTGCACGTATCCTTGTGTTTACCAGTAAATCTCGTTTAGATTTATCTCCACGAAGAACAGCATTTTTTGGAATATAGCGGAAATAATCGTCTGCGATTTGAGACACATGACATAAAGCATCAATAGTTCCTATTCTGATAAATGCGCCAAAATCTACACATTCTACTACTTCTCCAGAAACGATCTCATTTATTTCAGGCAAATAGCATAATAATTCGAAGTCAGATTCATAGTAGGAACCTCCGTCTCCTGAAATCAATTTTCCTTGATAAATTTCGTTTATTTCTGTAACTGCAACAATGAAACCTAAATCTGGATCAATTTTACCTTCGAAACCTTCTCTTGCGATTTCTGCTAATACTTTAGCAAGGTCTTCATCGAATCTATTAGGGGGAACTCTTAACGTATCCTTTACTTTTACCTTATAATACAAGATAAATCCATCTCACTTAATTATTCAATTCTCGTTCTTTTCTAATGCTTTTAAACATACTCATAGCAAATATTTTCTATATATCAAACGCTAAGAACGTAACCTTTGTGAGAAAAAGATAGATTACTTATTTATAAAAAATATTATGTTAAACGGAAGGTTTTTGATAGATTACTTAAGTTTGAAAACAAACTTAAATAGGTTCATCTAAAGTTAATCAATAAGATTTGGTAACTATTGAGTAGAATTACTGAGGAAAATTTAATGAGTGAACAAGTTCCCCCTAAAAAAGAAAAGAAAAAAACCCAACAACCAGTTGTTAATATTGGAACCATTGGACATGTTGATAATGGAAAGTCTACATTAGTACAAGCTTTAACTGGTAAATTCCCAGATGATCATTCAGAAGAATTGAAGAGAGGAATATCAATCAGATTGGGATATGCAGATACAGAATTTCGAAAGTGTCCAAATTGCTCAGAACCCGAAGCATATACAGTGGAAAAAGAGTGTCCCAAATGTGGGAAACCCTCTGAGCTAGTAAGACGAGTATCATTTGTTGATTGCCCAGGTCACGAAGTTTTGATGGCAACTCTTCTATCTGGAGCTACATTGATGAATGGTGCAATTCTACTAATTGCTGCAAATTCAAAATGTCCTCAACCTCAAACAAGAGAACATCTTGCAGCTATGGAAATTCTTCAAATAAAGAATATCGTCATTGCTCAAAATAAAATAGAACTAGTCACAGAAGAAGAAGCTAAAAGAAATTACCAAGAAATTAAAGATTTTATCAAAGGAACAATTGCTGAAGATGCACCAATAGTCCCAATAAGCGCAATGCATGGAGCTAACCTTGACGTGTTAATCAATGAGATTGAGAAAAACATTCCAACTCCAGAAATTGATCTAGATAGCCCATTTGAAATGCATGTAGCACGGTCTTTTGATATCAACAGACCCGGTACTAAACCAAAAAACCTCAAAGGAGGGGCATTGGGTGGATCAATTAGTCAAGGACAAATCAATGTAGGGGAAGACATTGAGATTGTTCCAGGGATTTCAATCAAAAAAGGAAACAAAGCTGCTTATCAAAAAATTACAACAAAGGTAGTAAGTATTGCAATAGGAGAGCAAGGTTTAGTAGATAGTGCCCATTCGGGTGGTTTAGTTTCTCTAGGTACAGAATTAGACCCATCATTTATAAAATCAGACAAAATGGGAGGAAATATCATAACAAAACCAGGAAAATCTCCTCCAATACGTTCAACATTAAGTCTCAAAATTCAATTGCTTGAATTTGTTGTTGGATCAGAAGAAATAACAAAAGTACAGCCTCTTGCACATGGGGAGACTCTAATGCTTAATGTTGGGACTGCAAAGACTTCAGGATCAATTACAGAAATCAAAGGAAAAGAAGCACAGATTAAATTGAGTAGAGAAGTAGCAGCAAGAACAAAAAGTCTTGTTGCAATATCTAGGCGTATTTCCGGAAGATTTCGATTAATAGGTGTAGGAGAAATTTTTGATTAATTTGGAGATTTTATCATGTTAGTTCTACTTGATTCTAGCATGTTAATGTTGCCTCTAGAAAAAAAAATTAATCTTAATTATGAATTCGAGAGAATTCTAACCGTTGCTTTCGAAATTGTTGTCCCACAGATTGTTTTAATTGAATTGGAAGGGTTAAAAGAAAGAGGAAAAATAGCCATAAAACGTAAAGCGCAACTTGCTTTAAATTTAGCTGAGGCTTTTAAGACTATAGAATCCAAAATAGAGGGGCATGTGGATTTTGAATTAATACGCCTTGCAGAGATTCACAAAGCTGTTATAGCTACAAATGATAGAAAACTTCGATCTATACTCATAGATAAAGGAATGGCTGTAATTTCTTTACATGGCAAGAACAAGCTTGTACTTTTTGGTGATTTGTCTTATTAATGACTTTAGAATAAAATCCATATCGCAAGCACAAATTTTAATTAGACTTTGTGAACTTTTCCTTTGTCAGACTAAATCTGATGTTAGTAGAAAAGAATCAATTACAAATTTAGAAAAGAGGTCGTTTGAATGGAGATTAAAGACATTTTTCCTGAAATAGAAAAAATTGAGAATGAAAAACTGCAAGAAAAAGTAGTTAAGGCACTTGAAAAAGCAATAAATATGGGAGGATGGGAAGAAGAAGATCTTCAAATGATTCCATTTACACTTCTAATCCCAGAATTGCTCGAAGGAGACAATCTTGTTCCAAAAATAACAATTGTTGATCACATTCGAGCAGTAACTCAAATGTGCATTGCTACATACGAGCGATATGAGACACTAGGCTTAGCGGATAAACTCAATAAAGATGAATTAATTGCAGGAGGATTACTTCATGATGTAGGAAAATTCATTGAATATGAGAGAAACTCTGCAGGAAAGATAGTTCAAAAGATAGAAGGAAAATTAATTCGACATCCAGCCATGGGTTTAGAACTCGTATATGAATTTGAGTTACCAATATTGGTTAGACAAGCAATTGTCTTTCACAGCAAAGAGGGAGACAAAATCCCAAGATTACCAGAAGTTGATATAATTCACCGCTGTGATTTCCTTTGCTTTGCTCCAATTAAACAGATTTTTGGAAACAGTAATTGAAAATTAAAAGGTGTAAGAAATGAAGAAATATAAAATCGCAGTACTACCTGGAGATGGGATAGGAATAGATGTAACTAACGCAGCAATGAAGGTTCTTGATGCTGTTGGTTTTAGTGACACGGTAGAGTATACTTGGGGTGACATTGGATGGGAATTTTGGAAATCTGAAGGAAACCCTCTTCCTGAAAGAACTATAGAACTTCTCAAGAATTCAGATTGCTGTCTGTTCTCAGCTATTACTTCTAAACCAAAAGAAGAAGCACAAAAAGAGTTAGCTCCAGAATTACAAGGAAAAGGATTAGTTTATTCCAGCCCAATTGTTAAACTAAGACAACTGTTTGATTTGTACGTTAATTTACGTCCATGTAAAGCCTATCCTGGTAATCCTCTAAACTTCAGGGATGATTTAGATTTAGTTGTATTTCGTGAAAATACCGAAGGGCTTTATGTTGGAATAGAATTCCACCCAGTTCCTGAAGAAGTGATGAATTGTTTAGTAGAGAATCATCCTAAAGCTAAACGCTTTGCTGAAGCAGATTTAAACGATGTTGCGATTTCAACAAGAATTTTCACTCGAAAGGGAGTTAAGCGAATTCTAAAAGCTAGTATGGATTATGCAAAAGAGTATGATTATCCAACTGTTACTGTAGTCGAAAAACCAAATGTCATTCGTGAAACTTCAGGATTAATGATCCGAGAAGCTCGGAAGCTCATCCAAAATTATGAAGGAAAAGAACTTTGGGAAACCAATATAGATGCAATGTGTATGTGGTTAGTCAAGAACCCACAAAATTATGGTATATTAGTATCTTCCAATATGTTTGGAGATATTGTATCTGATCTATGTGCTCAATTAGTTGGTGGGTTAGGATTTGCTTGTTCAGGAAATATAGGTGATAATTTAGCTGTGTTTGAACCTAGTCACGGTTCAGCTCCAAAATATGTAGGACAAAATAAAGTGAATCCTATTGCACAGATTTTATCAGCAAAAATGATGTTAGACTGGCTTGGAGAGAAAGAAATGAGCAAGAAAATTGAAGACGCCGTAGCAGCTGTTATAATAGAAGGTAAGGTTCGAACTTATGACATGGGTGGCTCTTCAACAACTACAGAAATGGCAGATGCAATTTGTGAGAAAATATAAGAACTGTAGTATTAACATCTTTTCTTTTTTATCTTTTATTTTATATGTTTTAGATAGTTTAAATAAATACACAGAGATATATTTATTACATCTTTATTGATTGGGAAATTGAGCAAAATGGCAGGGTTTACGTTAATAGAGAAAATTATCAAAAAGCATACTGATGCTTCAGATGAGGATGTTTATCCAGGCAATATTGTATGGATAAATCTGGACATAGTGACAGCCAGAGACTATGCTGGACCACAAGTTATAGATTTGTTCTTGGAAAATTATCCTGGTTCCAAAACTTTTGACAGTGATAAAATAATCTTCACACCAGACTGTTACCCGTATGGTAATGATCCTAAACACGTTAAAGACCAAGAAAAAATTCGTGTTTTCGCTAAAGAGCATGATATTCAAGTAACAGATTTAGGATCAGGAATCGGTTCACATTTATTATTCAGAAGAGGTTTGTCAAAACCAGGAGAGATAGCGTTTGGAGCAGATAGTCACTATAACATATTGGGAGCGTTAGGTATTCTAGGACAAGGAGCAGGAGATGTGATGTTAGCTTTCGCTTTCAAAACTGGAAAGTCTTGGATAAAAATCCCAGAAACTGTCAAGGTTAAACTAGAAGGCAAATACACTTGGCCTACCACTTCAAAAGATTTAGCACTGTATGTCTTAAAACAACTACATGAGTATGGAATAACTGGAAAAGCTGTTGAATTTTATGGGGATGTAATCTCTGAATTAACAATTGAAGATCGCGTAACATTATGCTCGTTAATTACAGAAGCATCAGGCATGATAGGATTTGTTCCTGCTGATGAAGTAACTGCTGAATATTATAAACAGTTCAACATCGAAATTGACTTGCTTACTGGAGATGAGGCTGCAAATTATACTTCTGAACTTACAATTAATATCGATAACTTGGGTTTATATGTTGCATGCCCCCCTCACCCTCATAACGTTAAACCTATAGAAGAGGTTGTAGGAACTCCTATCAATTCAATTATAATTGGATCGTGTACAAACGGTAGTGCTAGTGATATTCATCAAGCTGCAAAAATACTCAAAGGTTATCAGATAAGTTCAGAAGTACGATTTGGTATAGTTCCAGCAACTCGTGAAGATTTTGTAGAAATAAACTTAGATGGAGACATGACAATTATCTTAGAAGCTGGTGGTAATTTCTTTGGAGCAGGATGTTCAACTTGTGCCAAAGGTCAATATGGCCTAACGGGAGGGGTAACAGCTGTAACCCTAACAACTGGTAACCGCAATACACAAGGCAAAATTGGCCCTGCAGATGTCTATCTTGCAAGTCCTGTCGTTGCTGCTGCAACAGCCATTGAAGGTAAAATCGCTAAACCTATAATAAGAGATGATTAAATGAGTAGTGAAATTATATATGGAAAAGCTAGAAAGGTTCTTGTTGATGATATAGATACGGATCAGATATTTCACCAATCACTTCTAACAATACATAACCCTGAGGAAATCAAACCTCATATTTTCGGGAATTTGGATGGATATCGTGACTTCGGAAAGGAAGATAATGCAGGCAAAATTCTTGTTGTAGGAAAAAATTTTGGAAAAGGATCCACTAGACAACAAGCAGTAACAGGATTCATAGCACATAGAATTAAAGCTATAATTGGTGCATCTTTTGGACCAATTTATTACAGTAATGCTGTAAATGCAGGATTACTCTTAATTGAAGTTTCCGAGATAGCAAACTTTTCAATTGAAGAAAATGATGAGTTAGAGATCGATGTTACCCAATCTTTGCTTACAAACAAAACACAAGGAACCAACATCAAATGTGAGAGAATCCCAATTCCAGTTTTAGATATTGTAGAAGCTGGTGGCTTAATGAGTTTAGGGGAGAAATTTTGATTAGAGGGATTTATGTGTCAGGAAAAACATTCTCAGAAAAATTATTTTCGCTGAAATCTGGAGAGGAAGTTAGCTCCGGAGACATTGTTTATGTAGAACCAGATTTAGTGCTTTCACATGATAATTCAGCTTCAATAGTAAAAACTTTTCAAAAAATGGGTGGAAAAAACATATTATTCCCGCAACGTTTAGTTGTTGTTTTGGATCATGATTCTCCTCCAACCAATGTTCAATTGGCAAATGATCATCAAACCATACGGGATTTAGTAACCGAACAAAATATAACGAATTTTTATGATGAAGGAACTGGAATTTGTCATCAATTAATGTCAAATCATGTGTTACCCAATATGTTGGTTGTGGGTTCTGATTCTCACACATGTACTAGTGGAGCATTTTCTTCTTTTGCCGCAGGTATTGACAGAACTGAAACAGCTGATCTTTGGCTTACTGGAAAAACATGGTTCAGAGTTCCTGAAACCATTAAAGTAACATTGCTTGGAAAACTCACCCCAGGTGTTTATGCTAAGGATTGTGCCCTCTATATAATGAACAAATTAGGTTCAGCTGGTGCAACTTATCAAACTATCGAATTTCATGGAGAAGGAGTTGAATCTCTCTCAATTTCGGAACGTATGACCTTAACTAATTTAGCTTCTGAAATGGGCGCAAAAACAGCTGTGTTTCCCAAGGATAGCGTTTTGGTAAAGTGGTTAGAGGAAAAACATGGAGATTCGTATTTAAGTGAAAAAGAAGTGATTTGGTCCGATGATGATGCTGTATTTAGTCAAGAAATTATCGTGAATCTCAGTGAGTTAGAACCACTAATTGCAGTACCGCACCAAGTAGACAATGCAAATAAGATATCTGATTTAGATGAGATCCTTATTCAAGAGGCATTTCTTGGGACATGTACAAATGCTAGATTAGATGATCTCCTTATAGCGGCTTCAATTCTAAAAGGTGAAAAGGTAAAGACAGGAGTACAATTTTTCGTTGCTCCAGCTTCTAGAGAGATTTATCTTGAAGCTCTTGAAAAAGAAGCCATTCAAACATTTGTAGAAGCAGGTGCAACAATTTTATCCTGTAGTTGTGGCCCTTGTCTGGGAAAGGGTCAAGGAATTCCAGCAGATGGTTGGAATGTAATTTCTACTGCAAATAGGAATTTTCTAGGTAGAATGGGAAACAAAAAATCTTATGTTTATCTTGCGTCTCCAGCAACTGTTGCAGCTTCAGTAATTGCGGGGAAGATTGTTGATCCCCGTGATTATTTAAGGGGGGTTTCCAAGAAGACTTCTTCATCGTTAGAGTTAGAAACAAGAATAAAACAAACAAAAACAGTAGTGATAAGCTCAAGTGAAGATAGAAAAATAAGCAACGCTTGGAACTATAGTGATATTGACGATTTCAACACAGATCAAATGTTTGCTGGATCTTTGACATATGATATTAAATCAGCAGACGGCGAGAAAATCGTAGCTCATTTGTTTAAAGGGTTGGACGAATCCTTTGCTTCAAGAGCACAAAAAGGAGATGTAATCATAGCAGGAGAGAATTTTGGTTGTGGTTCATCAAGAGAGCATCCTTCGGTAGGATTAGCTTTTGCAGGTATAAAAGCAGTAATAGTAAAATCTGTTTCACGGATTTTTTATCGATCGGCAATCAATCAAGGACTACCAATAATAGTTCACCAGCAGTTTGTAGAAAACTATAATTCAAAGGAACCTGTAATTATAGATTTGCAGAATGGAATTATCATGAATGGAGATAAGGAATATACTTTTCCAAAATTACCAACAGAGTTATTAGAAATTTTCAATGCTGGTGGTCTTATTAATTATTACAAAAAAAATATTCAAAATAAAAGGTAGAAACAATGAAATTATACGAATATGAAGCAAAACAAATTTTTGAAAAGTTTGGTTTATCAGTACCAAAAGAGATTGGCATAATAGAAACTATCACCGATTTAGAAAATCTTTCCTTAAATTTTCCAATAATGATCAAAGCTATGGTTTTGATTGGAGGAAGAGGAAAAGCTGGTGGGATAAAAAAAGCTGATAATATTTCGGAAGCGAGGGACATCTGTAGCCAGATGTTTAGTTTAATTATTCATGGTTATGCTATTAAGAAACTACTTCTTGAGGAAGCTGTGAGTGTTTCTCATGAAATATATTTGTCTATAGCCACAGATCCAGCAACATTTGATCTTGTAATTGTTGCATCTGCCAGTGGTGGAGTAGATATTGAAGAAGTTGCAATAAACCAGCCTGAAGAGATTTGGAAAAAGACCTTGAGAGACAATCCCAAGACTCTTTCAGAGGAGATAAGCAAAGAAGCAGCAGATTTTCTAGTCGGAAGAAACTCTGAGTTGTCTTCAGTTAAAAAAAGCCTCTCTACAACAATATTGGCACTATTTTCAGCTTTTCAACAATCTGAAGCCAAAATATGTGAAATTAATCCACTCATAGTAACCAACGATAATCAACTGATAGCTGCAGATGCAAAATTTGTTTTGGATGATAATAGTTTATACAGGCAAGCTCCACTTCTCAAATCAATAGGAATAGATCCTCGAAGTAAAAGACATGATGTTTCAGAACAAACTAAGTATGAAGCACAGGCATATATTATTGGTTTTCCATTTCTAGATTTACTTGACAATCCAGAGAATTTTCAGAAAGAACAAGATAAGTTATATGTGGGATTAGTTCCAGGAGGAGCAGGTTATGGTATCTTTTCAATTGATGAAGTTGTAAATGTTGGTAATCGCCATTTCGATGGAAAAGTAATTCCTATCAATTTCATGGATAGTGGGGGAGGTCCTTCCCTTAGTAAAGTTGCAGATATGTTTCATATCTTAATGGACCATCCAGCAACTGATCTAATAATTACAAGCCGATTTGGTGGAATATCTAGTTGCGACATATTTATCCAAGGCTTAATTATGGCTTTGAGGGATAGATACATCTCAAAAAGAAGAATGATTCCGGTCTTTGGTCGAATGGTTGGAACGGATCTAGCAGCTGCAAGAACTTTTCTTGACAAAGCAAAGAGAGAGTCACCTGAACCTTTGAAAGATTTGCACATAATTGTTGGTAATCAAAAGATAATGGCAGATATTATCAAAGATGGTATTGAATATGGTTTTAGAACCAAAAAACAGAAAGAAAATGGAGGCAATTAGATGACAATTAAGAAACTATCAGCTGAACAAGGTTTGCTTCATTATTTCATTAAACAAGTTCGTCCAGAACTTGCTGAGAAGATTACACAAACAAAAACAATCGAGACCATGATTGTGGGATTAGGAAGACAAGGTACAAGGCATGCTCAACTCATGATGGAATATGGTACAAATGTCACATGTGGTGTAGCTCAAGGAAAAGGTGGAACCTTAGTCCATGAAAAAATCCCTGTATATGAGAGCGCAAAAGATGCGGTGGAAAAGCATCCAAATATAGCAGTAGCCAGCATTTGGAGACACTATTCAACTGCAAAAGATGCCACAATTGAAGTAATTAGAGCTGGCGTACCAATTGTTGTCTTGATTTCCGAGTTTATACCATTAAAGGATGTCAGAGACATTCTTGTTGAAGCAAGGAAGCATAAAACGATTCTATTTGGTGGAAATACTCCTGGAATAATTTTTCCTCCTGAAGGAATAAAGATTGGAATGCTTCCAGACATCTTTCAAGCTGAACTTGTTGGAGATAAAATCGGACCAAAAGGTGTTACTATTCTTTCACGAAGCGGAGCGATTCTTTACCACTTATCTGATGCACTAGCAAGTGCAGGCATCGCTCAAAATGGTGTACTTGGTGTGGGAGGAGATGGTGCAATTGGATCTCGCTTTGTAGATCTTGTTTCAAGAATTATGGGTTATGAAAATACTGATCTTGTTGTTATCGCTGGAGAAATTGGAGGGATGCAAGAAGAACTTCTTGCACATGATATAATTGCACATCCGGAAAAATACCCTAAACCGCTGATTGCTTTGATTTCAGGTGCTAATGCCCCGGAGGGAAAAACTATGGGGCATGCAGGAGCTGTCATCTCCCCTGGACAAAAATTTGGAACTTATAACTCAAAGCGAGAGATTTTGGAGAAAGCTGGAGTAACAGTAGTCAATCATCAACATGATTTAATTGAAGCTGTCAAAGTAAAACTAGAGCGATCATATTTTGATGTAGAAGGGTATTATAACAAAATGCAGAAGAAATGGGATGAAAAACCTCCTGAAAAAACATGGGGTACTTTGATAACAAATGCTATGCCTAACAATTTGATAATAAGAGGTTACCCACTTCAAGATATTATAGCAAAGAAAGGATTGTTAGAAACAGCTTATCTTTTACAAGTTGGGGAATTTCCAGATGTATCAACATTAGATGAGCTAGAGAAAATAGCCATGGACGCAGTAAAACAACCATTTGCAAACCAGAATGCAGTTCCATCAAGTCCAGATATTTCAAAGATGTTAGGGACTTATCTCTTGCTTGATACTCGCCTATCCAATTACGTTAATTCTACTAGTGATATAGCGAAAATAGCTGTGTTCAGTTTAGGAAGAATGTTACGATATCTGGCGATACTTCTAGGAAACATAGATATGATCGAGAATGCAGATAATGGAAATACTTCTTTCAGAAAAATGATATATCTTGGACTTGTTGGAGAAGAACAACCTGATTCATCAAAAGCAAGGTTACTTGAATCTTTGATAACAGCTTGTGTTGATCATGGGATAACTCCTCCATCTGCTCAAGCAACATTAGTATTAGCATCAACTCGAGCAAATTTTGAGGTAGCAATGTCTGCAGGTCTTCAAGCTATTACTGATGTTCATGGAGGAGCAGGACAAAAAGCTGCTGGTTTCTTCCTGTCTGTAGCAAAGAAAGCTCAAGAAGAGAATATTAATCTCGACGAAGCAACATTTGAATTAATTCGTGATACAATCAAGGCAGGTAAAAGAATTGAGGGGTTAGGTCACCGTATACATACTCAAGACCCTAGAAGAGATGTTCTTTGGCATCTTGCTGAAGAAGCAGGTTACGCAAAAGAATGTGTTACGATTTCAAAAATGGTAAGCGATGTTTTTTACAGAGTAAGAGGTATGAATCTTCCTATTAATGTAGACGGAGTGATTGCAGCAATTGTTGCTGATATGAAATTAGATCCAAAACTAGCTAAGGCAATTTTCGTGTTTGGAAGAACAGCAGGTCTGACAGCCCACTACTATGAAGAAATTAACACACAGCCACAAATGAGACGACTAGCGTTTGATAAAGCTGTATACAAAGGATCTTCTATACGAGAAGTAAAATAAAAGTTGTAAACTTGATTGAAGACACTGATGTCTTCAATTAAGTACAGCTTGCTGGAGATAAAAATGAAACCTTTGTCATTTGAGATAATCGGAAGTATTTTGATAATAAGAGATTCTGCTAATAATAGAGTTTTGAAAGAATTTGCAGAAGAAAAAATGAAGAAACATCCATATATTCAGACAGTTTTGTTACAAACCGCAAAAATTCAAGGGCAAAAAAGAACCCGAGAATTAAAATTTCTTCTTGGAAATAGAAATTTCGAAACAATTCATAGAGAACACGGTAATCAATACTTACTCAATCCTCTAGACACTTTTTTTTCACCTAGATTAAGCTTCGAAAGACAGAGGATAGCTAGCCTAGTTAAGGAAAATGAAATTATTATTAATTTCTTTGCAGGAGTTGGCCCCTTCAGTATAGCAATTGCAAGAAAACAACCAAATTGCTTAATTCACAGCATCGAGTTAAATGAAAAATCATGTAATTACATGCAGAAAAATATTGAATTAAATAATTGTGGAGACAAAATAATTGCACATTGTGGAGATGTATTTGATATTGCTCCTCATGAGTTTCTAAATTCTGCTGACAGAGTGTTACTTCCACTTCCACTAGAATCAAAACGTTCCTTGCCTTTAGCTTTTGAATGCTTAGAAAATGGTAAAGGCACTATTCATTGGCAAATAACAGATCACTTGAGTTCAAAAAATATTGATTTAAATATAGTAAAAATAAGCATAGAGGAGATATTTGCAACAGAAAAAATATCTACAGAATATAGTATAAGTGAGTATCGCATCATAAGGTGGATAGCCCCTCACATAGCACATATTGCCATAGATATTGAATTAGGAAAGTAAAAGTTCGCTTACGTAATCAGCTATCTGAACTAGTTTTTCAGACATCTTTTCACCTGTAAGAATGATTTCATTTTCTGACTTGATTTGTTCTATTGTTTCGATAAAATCATTAATTGGAATTTGACTAAACTGCAGAAATAGATCAACATTAGCTACTACTATGGTCTTATTAGTAGTTGAAAACAAGTCCTTGAAGGGATTTAATCCAAGTTTTATAAGTTCTGTTTTGTCAATTATCTGAATCTCAAACTGATTATGGTCATCTAGGTTTCTGACCCAGCTGTAATTATCATTAAAAACAATAAGCAAGGTCTTAAGAGAATGGCCTTCTGATCTAATAATTGTACCTAAACCTATTTCAAAAGCCTTTAACCTATCCCCAAAGTAATAATGAACTAAACCTGACATTAATCATCCATCTTAAAGAACTACTTTTGAATTTTCTTAATATATCTTCTATATCCATCTAATGTGTCTTCAATCCGTAAAACATGCTTTTCAGCCCTAATTCTGAGTTCTTGCCATTCATCTTCATCAATCTTTTCAGAATTTAAAGCTTGTTCAAGCTGTTGAATTCGCTCCAAGGCTTTTTGTCTCTTTGATTCTAAATGTGTGATAATGTTCTGGATGTCTTCAGATTGTACAGGGGACTTCTCTGTTTCACCTGATTCAGCTTCAATCATTTTAGTTAGAGCAGATTTTTCTTCTGGTTCAATGTCTTTTTCTTCTGAGACATGAGCTATTGTTTTCTTGATAGACGAAACGAATTCTGCGGCATCTTCTTCTTCTTCAGGCGCTGATAGAACACCACCCAAACGTGATACTGAAGTCCTAAAAGCTTGTACTTCTTCCAGTTCCTCTTCTGTAAGTCCTTCATCAATTATCATTTCTTGTTCTGGCATAGAAGGAAGATCATCACCTAAAGTCAGTAATTTTTCAGTCAGTGGAGATATTACTGAATCGTCTCCAGGATCTAGAGCTGTTAAAAGACTAGCTAGTTTTTTTAGAGATTCTTGCTCAGATTCCAGGGTTTGCATAAAAGGTTCTTGTTTGAATTCATACTGGGAAGCCAGTTCTATTCCTTCAATCAATTCTTTTGCATCTGATGAAACATCTTCTTTTTCCTTAATTATAATTTCATCCTTCACTTCTTGCTCAGATTCTATTTGAGTAGTATCAAGCTCCTCATCTGCATTTTCTTCTTTGATTTCTTCTTCGAAAATCTCTATCTCAGTTGGGATTTCTTTGATTTCGTCTTTGTTTTCTTTATCATCAACTTCAGGAACAACCTCAACTTTCTCAATTTCTTTCTCTGTTACTGTTTCCTTTTCGATGATTTCACCTTTTGGCAATTTTGATGTTTTTGTCTTTATTTTCTTTATTTCTTCATTTAAAGAATGAAAACTCAATTCTAAAGACTCAAGTTTCGCATTCAGATATTGGAGTGCATCATTATCAACAGCTAAAGAGCGTTGATATTCTATTTGTAACATATTCGCATGAGTTATCACATTATAAACTGTATCAGTCATTTCAGGTAACTCGCGGAACCAAGGTCCTGCACTATCGAACTTCAGTAATACATCTTTTGCTTTTCGAAAATGTGTCTCGTATCCTTCTTGTTGTTCAAGGGGTAGGAAGGATTTTGCAAAAGAGGTTAAAGTTGCAAGATTTGTTATTAGATGTGCTTTGACGTTTTCTTCTTCATCAGGATTATATTCCCCTTTCAGGACACCCCAAAACATCTTTTTTATTTCTTCAATAGCTTCTTCAAGATTCATCATTAAAACCCTAAATTAATAGTTCTTCGCTTTGTAAAATCTGGAGGAAGAGATGGTTCTATAAAAACTGCTTCAGCACTTAAGTCCTCTCTCATTTGATTAACAGATTCTAATTTTTCAGCCGATGAAACATTCCAGAAATATAAAGAATATTTCATACCAGAACTTGAATAATCCTTGAGAATTTCAAGTGATGAAAGTATTTGTTGATACTCTGGTGTTCCTCGTGAAGGGAAGGATTCACTCCAGGGGTTAACATGAATAACAAAATTATTTGTTACTTTAGCCAATTCAGTAATATTTTGCCCAAAATACTCATCCGCACCAACAAGATAACCTGTCTCTTTATCAGCTTTTACTGTAATTGCAATATCAATGTTTTTTAGATTCTTTATTGAATCTGTTATTTCCCTTAAAGTTTGATTTATGTAAGTTGCTCGCGATTCCTTCCATTCTGCCAGTAAATCTCTAGATTCAAGGAAATCTGAACTGAAATCTCGCTCCACATTCCATTTAGTGGCAAAAATTCTGCGACATCGATCACAAAAACATGTTTCTTTGCTTGGGAACATTAATCCATCAAGTACAAGAGATTCTATGGGATATTGCGCAACCTCCAAAGCAATTGACGCAATATATTTACTGAAATGCTCTTGACTTGGGCATGCATGTGATGGCACAACTCCACCCACATCATTAATGATTCGAAAATCTGCATTTTGTGATAGAAAGTTATCTTCATGATTGTAAATAAATGCGTTAACTTTGATTCCCATGTTATCTGCTATAGTGCAGAAGGAGTGGAAGAACACGCCGTTGAATTTATCTTTAGGAGCACTGTTGCTCTGGTAAAAAGTGAAACCAGACCTTCCTTTTGCAACTAAAGCAATTGTATCTAAAATATGACCATAGTGATCAAGAAAATCATCAGGGTCTGTATCAATAATAGTGGGGTTAACAACCAGTATTGCTCCGCTTTCAAGTATTTCTTGAATAATATCTGCCAAAGTAATCACACTGATATTTTATTTAATATGATAAACGATTTTTCCTTATTAAACGTTTGTTCAAAGGCCTTGGTATTACCTTCAGTTCCTACTGTAAGCTCAAGAGATAGAGATTGAATTCTTCATCTTTCTTTCTAGTTATTGTAGATTTAATTTCGAAGATTGTAAACTCTCCTGTGACACTAATAATCGTACCAGGAAGTACATGGCCTCCAAATGTCTTTCCCTCCATATCACCTATGATCATATGAATGTGGGGGATGTATTCATTTGTTTCTTCGTTTATTGAAATATTACCAGTACAGCTTAGAACTTCAGCATTGAAATCGAATTTATTTTCTAAATATGTTTTTGTGTCCAGATTATAATATCCTAGTGAAGCAGTGCTTACTGCACCTAAGCCATAGATAGCCCCAGAAGTGAGTTTCCTTTCTTTGCAATATTTAGTAATACTTTTTAGCACGTCTTCACCTTTTATTAAACGTAAGAAGTGAACACCCTTCAATTCATCAAATTTAGATTGCATAATCTATCACCAGTTTGTCATTGAATGTTATTAAATTATATATAATTCTTCAACTACTTATACAAAAATGTTCTAGTAAATCAAAAAGAGAAGAAAATACTTGGTAATCTTAGTCATTTAACAACAAATATTATATTTGTATGTTTTAATATCCCACAAATAATAATAATTTTAGAGTTGTTGATATTATGAATTCTAATCTTAATAAATTTCTATCCGAAAATTCAAAAAAAGAGGAAATGAATCTTCAGAATCAAACTAATAAGGTTAATAACGGTAATTTTCAAGAAGATGAAGGGGGTAAGCATATAGTTACTGCAAATCACAGTAAGCAAATTCTTGAGGAAAAGGGGAAGGATTACGTTCAACTTGCTCCAGACAACCTGCCACCTTCAATTCTACTAGACGTTAAATATGACGGTAAGAATGAACAAGCATATGTTAAATTGTTCAATCTTGAGGACGGAAAAATTTACCGCTGGTATGACAACACAAACCATCTACCGTATCTATTAACAACTTTAAGCAAAACTCAAGTTGAAGCTCAATTAAAAAATGAGAAGGAATTCATAGGTTGTGAGATAGTAAAGAGACATAATCTGCTAAATGATAAAACGATAAATTTAACTAAAGTTCTGGCAACTAATCCTTTAGCAATTGGTGGTAAAAACAATAGTTACAGAGACAAATTATCTCCCTCTTTTGAGTCTAATATTCGCTACCATCTTAACTACATCTATGATCGTCATTTAGTTCCAGGTACCTATTATAAAATTCAAAACGGGGATTTGATAAGAGAAGAGCCAAAAATTAGTTTAGAAGTGCAAGAAGGCATTCTTGCAATTTTCAAGGGGCAATCGCAAGAAATAGCGAAATTAGTTAAACAAAATATGCCTTTATTCTTTGCACCTATCCCTAATATCAAACGCTGTTCTGTTGATATTGAGATTCATAGCGAACCAAACAAAATCCCAGATCCAAATACAGCTATTGAAAAAGTAATATCTATAGGAATTTCAGATACCGATGGGAATAGTTGTGTTTATGTGCTTAATGAGGAAGGTAAACAGATTGATAAAATTAAGTCAATTAGTAAGTTTATTGAGTTCAAAGATGAAACAGAATTGCTCAAAGCAGTTTTCAAAAAGATGGGAGAATATCCGGTAGTAATCACATTCAATGGAGACAATTTTGACTTCTTATATTTGGATAATAGAGCAAGAAAATTAAAAATAGAAGAATCTCAAATTCCTTTCATTAGAACAAGGTCTCAAGACATTTATCTTTCCCATGCAGTCCATATTGATTTGTATCGATTCTTCAGACAACCAGCTATGAGAATTTATGCCTTTGGAGGCGCTTATGAAAGAATCACCCTAAATGAGCTGGGAAAAACACTGCTAGGCAAAGAAAAAGTGAAACTAGATAAACATATTTGGGATTTAGATTTGGAAGATTTAATCAAATATAATGCGCAGGACGCAGAAATAACTCTTGAATTAACTACTTTTAATAACAATCAAGCAATAGAACTCATTTTTATGTTATCCAGAATCACAAAGATGCCAATTGATGATTTCACAAGATCAAGTGTAAGTATTTGGATTCAGAATTGGATGTACTTTGAGCACAGACTTCTGAAGTATTTGATTCCGAGAAAAGAAGACATAATGCGACTTAAGGGAGGTACATCTACAGAGGCAATTATCAAAGGTAAAAAGTATCAAGGAGCAATTGTTATTGAACCTCAAGTAGGTGTATGGTGGAATGTTTATGTGCTTGATTTTGCATGTTTTTCGGAAGACACTGAAATTCTAACAGACAAAGGATGGTTGTCATTGGAAGAATTAAAGGATTCAAAAAACAAAATCAAATTAGCTACAGTAGAAACTACTTCAAAACAAGTAGAATTCTTAAAATGTGACGAAATTTTTGAATACGCATTTGACGGTGATATGATTAGTTTCAAGAACAAGAATTCAGTTGACCTATTAGTTACTCCAAACCACAGAATGGTTTACAATCGAAGAACAAATGATAGAAAAAAAACAAGTTGGAGAGATACTTTTGAAATTGAAGAAGCTGAGAAACTTAGTAATCGTAGTTGGTTTAGAATCCCCCAATTTGGAGAATGGATTGGTAAATCTGAGAAAATTGTTATAGGTGAACTTATATTCAAACCTGAGGATTTTCTACCTTTTCTTGGTTGGTTCTTAACTGATGGTTCTCTAGCAGAAAGAAGTGTTATTATACACCAATCAAAAACGAAGAATTTCCCGAGCATCAGAGACTCACTAAAAAAATTAGATTTGAATTTTAAAGAAAATGAATATGAGGGGGGTGGGAAGGTACATAAAAATTTTGTAATTAATAACGCAGAGTTTACTAGAAATTTCAAAATATGGCTTACAAAGGAAAAAGCTCTCACAAAAACTGAAAAAGGATATTCTAGAAGAATACCAAGAAAGATATTACAATTTGAGCAAGAACACTTAAAATTGCTCTTTGACGCTATGCTGTTAGGTGACGGTAGCTGGAGTCATGGTATCTGTTACTCCCTAAGTTCAATAAATAAGGACTTCATAGATGACTTTCAAGAGCTAGTACTTAGATTAGGATGTGGAAGTTCAATTTCAAAGGAAATAAGAGATTGTACAGTAAATGGAGTTGAGTACAAAAATCATGAGAGCTACAGATGTTTTATAAGTTACACAAGAAAAAATGTGTTCAACAATCAGTTTGACTATGTTACAAAAAAGGACTATACAGGTAAAGTTTGGTGTGTTTCTAACGCAAATGGAACAGTAATAGTTAGAAGAAATGGAAAGCCTGCAGTTTCAGGTAATAGTCTTTATCCGTCAATTATTAAAACCAGAAATCTTTCGTATGAAACTATTAATTGCAATCATACAGAATGTAAAGTAAACAAAATTCCTGAGACTAGTCACTGGGTATGTGGTAAGAATGTGGGAATAAGCTCCATGCTTGTTGGATTTATAAGAGATATTCGTGTTTATTGGTTTAAAAATCGAGCAAAAAACCCAAATCTTAGTGAAAGTGAAAGAAATCAAAGTGATGTAATTCAATCTTCATTGAAAGTTATTCTTAATGCCTCATATGGTGTGTTTGGTTCTGATAACTTTGCTCTTTACTGTCCTCCTGTTGCAGAATCAACAGCTGCAATAGCCAGAGAAGCGATAACAAAAACCAAGCAATACTGTGAACAAGAATTTGGTTTACAAGTTCTTTATGGTGACACTGACAGCATCTTTGTGCTTCAACCAACTGAAGAAAATATAAGAGAACTGGAAGATTGGAGTATGAAAACTTTTCAGATCGAATTGGGAACAGATTACATCTTTAGATACTGCGGTCTATCAGATAGAAAAAAGAACTATTTTGGCATTACAACTGAAGGAAAACCCATAGTAAAAGGTTTAATGGGTAAAAAGAAAAATACTCCAATTCTGGCAAAACGCCCCTTTGAAGAAGCTCTAGATATATTATCTGAAGTTCAGAACCCTGAAGAATTAGAAGTTGCTAAGAAACACATCATAAAATTAACTAAGAAGGTAGTTCAAGATATATCAAAGAGAGAATTTAATCTAGAGGATCTTGCTATTACTGTAACACTTTCGAAGAAACTTGAACAATATGATAGTTGGACGCAACCACTGCAAACAGCTGTTCAATTAATTATCGCATTTCCAGAGGGCGAAAAACCATCAGTTGGGAGTTTTGTTAACTTCATTAAAACCAAACCATTTAAAATTCAAGCAAATGATGTTAAGCTATCTGATAAAATTAGTAAGAATAGTGAATGTTCAGTTAAGCCACTTCGATTAGCTAAGAAAAGCGATGTAGATATACCTAAAATTAAAGAATTACTCAAGACAACATTGGTACAATTATTTGACACCATTGGAATTTCATGGGAAGAGTCTATCGAAGGGCAAAAATCATTAGATAATTGGTTCAAATAGAAGTTGATGAAAATGTTAAGAACAACTATGATGAGAATTTCGCAAAAATCGTTGAATATAGACACCTTAGATGAGTTTTACTCTTCTCTAGATGATGAATCTATAACGATCAAACGTATTTTTGACCCACGTTATTCATTTTCTGGAGATGATCTCATTATAGAAGGGGATATTGATAAGGTTCTTACAAAACTTACACATGATTTACCCAAAATTATTTCAGTTCGTTATAATTTTGATGAATTTGAGGATCCCTTTGATCCCATATCAGCTCTTCATATTCAACATGGGAACACCAAGATATACTTTGGAACAACAATGATTGATTATGAAAGCTTGTATGATAGATTACGCGTTAATGATAAAAAGAAGATATTAGCATTATTATTTAGAACACAACTTGGGAGCCAATTCATCTCGCTTATGCCCGTAAAGATAAAGGGTGTTGTAGTAACAAACCAATCAAACGGAAGCATTGAATTTATATTGCCAGCTCAAAGATTGGAAACTTTGAAAGTTTGGCTACAAAAACTTTTACAGTTGCGAACAGTGAATTTTGATGCGCTGGTTGATATTTATCGCGAAACTGACCCAAACATGAGAAGGAAAATGGAAGAAACGATGATTTGGATCAACAGCCAATTACCGGATATTGTGGCGAAATCAACGGTTGTGGAAGATATTGATATAGTAAGAGCATACCAAAATACCTTAGCACTCATGTGATTATTTTCTTAATTACATTAAGACATAAAGAGTTAAAGTTAAAAATAAAGTGTTTTTATGCATTCAAGGAGAAAACAAAATGAAAAAGATGAAACTAATAATTCCTCTACTCTTAGTTGTAGTATTACCTGTTTTTGTTCTACCAACAAATGCTTTCATACCAGAAGATCAAGTTTTGATATTAGATCAACAATACTTCACAAGAGAAGTTTTTGAAGGAGAGAATATTACTATTGGAATTATTGTTAAGAATTTCTTTAACTACACAATTACAGACGTAAACATCTCATTAGACCTTACTGAAGAGATTAATGCACTAAGATTTACCTCTTGTGATTTTGGATCCCTCTCCAATGAAAATGTTACTCTTAATTCAACAATGCAATCATCTGATGAAAACGAGTTCACTTCCACAAATATAACTTATGGTTATATGACAGAAAGCTATCTCACTTTCAACGTTTCACAGATATTGAATGGAACCCAAGCAGTTTTTTATTATAATATAACTTCAGATGAAGATAGGTCAGCACAAGTTCCATATGTAAAAATGTCTTATTATGATAATTGGAAAGATCTTCAGGAAATTCAGAGTCAAAACCAATTGTTACTCAATTTTCTAACAATTAACCCCCCAATAGATCCAATTTTACCCTGTTGGGATTGCGGTGAATCCTTGCCAGATGTTTGGGGTTGGATTATCATAGGATTGGCGCCAATTCTATTCGGAGCTATAATTTCCTCTGTTGTATATTTACGCAGAAGATAAAAATAATCTTCTGAGTTACTTTTCTATTTTTCATTTATCATAGATGTAAAAACCTTCTTTTGTTTTCTTTCCCAGCTTTCCCTCACTAACCAATCTACTGAGAATTTCGGCAGGTTTGTAGCTTACACCTAGTTGTTCTTCTATATATTTGCCAATATCTAACATAACATCTAATCCTATATAGTCAGATAACTCAAATGGCCCCATAGGATGATTGAGTCCAAGTTTAATTGCAGAGTCGATAAATTCTTTTTCAGAAACGCCAGTTTCAAATAATTTGTAGGCTTCATTCAAGAATGGCCAAAGTAAACGGTTTACTATGAACCCGGGTGCCTCATTTGATGGAACAGCAATTTTACCTAGTCTTGTGCATAGAGAAACTATTTCTTCTACAACTAACTCACTTGTTTTTTTCCCTTTAATAATTTCAACAAGTTTCATAAGTTGTGGAGGATTGAAGAAATGCATTCCTAGAAATTTGGAAGGTCTATTAGTTACAGCAGCTAAACGGCTAATACTTAAAGCAGAAGTATTACTAGCAAAAATTACTTCATCAGAGCAAAGTGAATCCAATTCTTCAAATAGGTTTTTTTTGGCATTTTCATTTTCAATAATTGCCTCGATAACTAGTTGAATATCTTTGGTAGCTTCTTCTAAATTAGTGCTCAGGATAATATGTTTAAGAATCTCGTTAGATTCATTAGGAGTTATTTTTTCTTTTTCTATACTTCTTTTAAGAAACTTCTTTATTTGTTCAATTCCTTTATCAAGATACTTCTGTTCAACGTCTACTAAAACAACTTCAATTTTTGCTTGTGCAAAAACAAGAGCTATTCCACTTCCCATTGTCCCTGAACCAATAACAGCTATCCGGTTAATGTCTGCGATCATATAACAAATCTATCTCTTTGATATATTTAAGAATTAAGCAACAAATGGTTTCTAGTAGTTATCAAAAGGTTAGTTTGATATTGTTCAACCTGATGGAAGTTGTAAATGTAACGTATTTTCTCCCGTAACCTCTTAGTATTACATCGCCTTTTATTCGTTTTTATGAGATTTTAACTGGGTGAGTTATAGATGAACCCACATGTTGAAGTGAAATTTAGAGATTATGATATTTATAAACTAGTTATTTGCGGTCCCGGCAAATCAGGTAAAACATCTATCTGTAAAAGATTAACTCAGAATATTTTTCAAAAGAAATATCAACCGACTTGTGGGGCAGAATTTCATAGTTATTCATTCAAAACGGCTAAAGGTAAAGCTGTAGCTCTTTTCTATGATATGGCAGGACAGAAGCGCTTCGGTGTTGTAAGGAATCTTCTCTATCCGGGTACTAATGCTGCAGCAATTGTTTTTGACATATCAAATAAAGAATCCTTTCGAGAATGTGCTGATTGGATCAGAGAACTGAGAACTCAAAATAAAGAATTAGACATCACTATTGTAGGAAATAAAACAGATTCTACTCGAGGAGTTGCTAAAGTTGATGCCGAGAGAATCAGCCGCAGACTCGGTTGTAGATACATTGAAACTTCTGCTTTAACTGGTGATGGTATAGGAAATTTAGTCAAAACTTTGGTGAGTTCTGCTATCATTAGCTCTAATAAGAAATTTGTAGGGAGATAATTTCTAACAATTTTCTTCACAATATACCATTTATTTTCCTCTATGAAGCGAAATATTTTTCAGAGTTCAAATTATTTGTAATCTGATGAGTAGACGAACTTCCAATATTCGAATATACATCATTCAGTATGCCATATTTCTCTTTGGTGCAATACTTGCACTCGCGGGAATATTCATAATTGATATTGATGGATTAGCTGTTGCAGGATTTATTTCCCTAGGTTTAGGTGCTATCTTTGTTGTTCTATCTTATATATACGCAAGATTTGGTGCCAAGGTAATCGGTACAAATTGTCCTTTCTGCTATGGGGTAGGTTATACTGAGAAAGGAAAGACTGAAGCAAAAGAACTCTGTCCTGTCTGTGAAGGATCAGGAAAAATGTATTCCAAAGCTCAGCAACATCTCATGGAAGAAAAAAGGAGAACAGAAATAGTAAAAAGTAAAACTTCAAGCAAGGCAGAACGTACCGAAGAAGAACATGATGAGAATTCCAAAAAACAATAGAAATGGTTAGAAATAATTTAAAACATCATAAAAAATTGAGTGTGAAACTAATTCTGTGAAAACTTTTAAGAACTTTGAAAATCATTTAGAATCAACTATATGACTTCTTTAACTGTAATATATGGTGATGGAAGAGGAAAAACTAGTTCTGCTATTGGTTACTTATATCGCAGAATTACTGAAGAAAGAAGCATAATTGTTGCTCAATTTTTGAAAACTGGAAAAAACTGTGGTGAATGCAATTTCTTTGAGTCTTTTCCAAACATCAAGTGGTTTTGTTTTGGAAAAAAAGAGTTTTATCATGAAGAGAATAGAAAAGAATTTCAGAAAATAATTGAGGTTGGCTATCAACAATTAAGAGAAACGGTAATTCATGAAAAGGTTGATATTTTAATTCTAGATGAAGTTGGTATTGCTCTATTTTTCAATTTGATAGATTGGAGAGAGATAGAAGACCTCTTTCAATTCGTGAAGGAGGAAGTCATAATTACAGGCAGAAAAATCCCCGATATTGTTCTTCGAGATGCTAGTACTTCTATTAATGTAAAAGAAATAAAACATCCTTACAAAACTGGGATTCAAGCAAGACAAGGAATCGACTTTTAATTGTTATAACCGACAAAAATTATGCTATTATCACTCATTTTTTTTATAAAAAACAAGGCAAAATTTCAGTTAAATTACTTTTGAAGAAGGGTCTCCCTACGAAGAAGTTAAATTTACTTAGAGCCTAGATTAAACTGAGTATTATCTTTATATACTCTAACCTCTTCGGTCAAGTAACAAAGGTGTATAGTATGGGCAAAAAAGAGCAGGAGGAGACAGCTGTGCCTGAAATAAAAGAAGTTGAGGAACAATATGAAGAGCTCCTTATTGAACAATCTAAAAAAGAGATGGTTGATTCAGAGGTGATAGTCTCAATTACAGAGATTAAAGATGTTCCTGGTTTAGGTAAAAAAAGTCAAGATATCTTAGTTGAAAATAACATATTGACAATTGAACAATTGATGACAACAAGATTGATTGAATTACAAGCAATGGAATTACAACGTGCCACTATTAAAAAAGCCCGTGCTGCAATCTCCAAATCAGTTGCAAAATATAAATATTTCAAGGAAGAATTAGGACTTGAGGATCTTCCAGGTGTAGGAAAATCAACTGCAGATATGCTACGCGAAAAAGGTTTGAATGTTTACCTTCTTGAAACAACTCCTATTCGTGAACTAGAAGATAAGTATGGAATTACAGAAACTGCTTCAAAGAAGTACAAGGAAGGGTTAAACGAGTTAAGAGGAGGGGTTGACTTTGTTAGTGCATTTGAAATAATGGAAAAACAAACAAATGCTCCTGCTTTCACCTATGGAATAAAGGCTTTAGATGCTTTAACTACCATTGAGGAACTTGATGTATCAGGTGTGAGATTAGGAGAAACTTTAGAACTTTTTGGCCCATTTAGATCTGGTAAATCACAAATTTGCCATCAACTTTGTGTAACAGTACAATTACCAACTGAATTAGGAGGCGTAGGTAAGAAAGCAGTTTTTATTGATACAGAAGGAACTTTCTCACCTAGTAGAATTAAGGCTGTTCATGCTAGATTACAGAGTGAACTCGGTTGGGAAAAGAGCTTTGAAGAAGTCCTTAAGGATATAACCTATGCAAGAGCTTACAACTCTGACCATCAAATGAGTTTAGTAGAAAGATTACTTGAATTGTTCTACAATCATAAAGATGAATACGGTTTGGTAGCAGTAGATTCAGCTACCGCACATTTCAGATCTGAATACGCAGGTAGAGGAACATTAGCTGAAAGGCAACAAACAATCAATCATCATTTAGGTATATTAGGTAGAATAGCTGATACATACACTGTTGCCGTTGCTATAACGAATCAGGTTCAGTCAAATCCTGCAGCCTTTTTCGGTGATCCGACACAGGCTATTGGTGGAAATATTTTAGGTCATTGGGCAGTAACAAGATTTTATCTGAGAAAATCAAAGGGTGAAAAACGAATAATTAGGATATATGATTCTCCGTATCTGCCTGAATCAGAAGCAGTTTTTGCAATTACTCCAGAAGGTTGTGTTGATGTGGAAGGCGGTTAACTTTCCTTTTATTGTGTATTACCACAATTACCGCAAAACTTCCAATTGATATTGATGGTTGATCCGCAATTGGGACACTTACCGAGATATTTGCGAGGAATAGAGGCAAGATTCATTTTAGAGGGGCCATATTTTGTTAAAGGAGACACGCCCATCATTTCAGTTGGTTCAGAGACATGCCCCCGTAACACATCTAGATCACTTCCTTCTGATGAAGGAATGTCATTGAAGGGAGATGATTCATTCGGGGGGAATTGGGATGTGGAATCACCAAATAAATTTGTTATATCTATGTCATCTTTATCAATATCAACTCTCTCTACATATGCTTTACTAGGGTCAGGTTGAAAATTATTCGGAAATTGGTTTAAAGCATCAAACTGTGTTTCCAGAGTTGAGTGTGATGCAGTTGATTCAATCTCACAAGAAGAATTAGAATGGAGTTTCTCGTAAATTTTACAGTGGGTTGACATTGAACAAGATTTTTCCCCAATTTTAATATTTGGAGACTGGTCAATAAATGATCTACCAATCAGTAGTGTACCGTTAAGAGAATGAACTTTAAGACCTTGTTCAATAAGAGCTCGAAGGATATCCTTTGGATCGAATTTCAATCCATCGATCTCAACAATTCCCTTAACATCATTAAGATTCATCATTTATCAAGATGACTTTAACTTTGATAGGTTAAAAAATAAGTATCATATCAATATGGATGAGGGTATTACTTTTTATTTCTCAAACTCATTGATATTTTAAATGAATGGCTTTAGTAACTCTCTCTAACCAATCATCCAATTTAGAAATAAGCTCACTGTGAATATCTGGCAAAAGAATATCTCCTTCTGGCATTTTTCCAACTCTCTTAACCCAGGAATTGAGTTCATAAAGCATTGGAGACATACCCACTTGAGTTTCTACTTCTGATCTTAGATCTTCAAGCATTTTTCCAATATTACCACAACTAGATTGTGGGGTTATCATTTGGCTTATATGTTTGAATTTGCCTGAGACAGCATTAAAAGCTGCATCTGCTCCAGCTGATGAATCAAATGGTGTTTCCTTCTCTTCAAGAGCTGGTGAAACATATTCTGCTTTAGGTTGTTCAGTCTCTTTAACCTCCGCAGGAGCAGCAGATCCTTTTTTCTTTGCTGACTTCTTTGTTGGAGCAGCAACTACTGAGTTTGATAATCCATCTATTTTTGAAGCTAAGTCTGCTATCATGCCTTTCATGTTTGGAATATCACCCACTTTTAGACCAACTTCAGAAACTTGAGATTCGACGTTTGAAAAACCTGTCATCTTTGTATCTAATTGAGTGATTTGGGTCGACAATTTAGTAATGGCTTCATTCACATTTTGAACTAAGTTAGATAATTTGTTTATTGAGTTGATTAGTTGAACTAACATTTCCTCTGGATTACTCATATAATCTCACAATTGTAAAGAATACATCGAATTTAAAAAGAGTTTTGGAATAGGTTATCAATTTTAATAACAGAAACTACATTAAAGTGTTCTAAGTCACTAGAGCATTAGTAATGTTAATAAATCTAACTCGCTTTTCTTAAATGACAGCTAATGAGTGAAAGAGACATCGTCGAATTATTAGTAAGGTGGCGTTCGCTAGCAATGATGCTTGAAAGAGAGGAATTCAAAAGAATAGCAGGAGACCAAAAAGGTTTGATTGCAGCCGTTCTTATGATATTGCTAGAGATGCAACAAGGCTCGTCCCGAGGATACTAAACTTAATCTCAATTAGTCAAATCTAAAAGAAGGATTTGAATAAATGTTAGCAGAAGAAGAATTCTGGCCTAGGATAGCAATTGAAGCTAATGAATTGAAAAAAGAGCTTCCAACATTTAAACCAGTGGATAATAATACATTGTTCTGGAGAGGATTCATTTTTGGAGCTGGGTTATATGAAGAAGGGGTATTTGTCCTTGAAATTGAAATCCCCAGAGAATATCCATTCAAACCACCCAAAGTTAAAATGCTAACAAAAGTATTCCACGCAAATGTTTTTGATACAAGAATATGTGTAGGAGTATTAGGAGTAGATTGGACACCTGCTAATAACCTAGTAGATGTAATCGAATCAATACGATTCATACTTAGCAATCCAAATCCAGATGATCCTTTGAATTCTACTGCTGCTAATTTGATGAAACGCAATCCAAAGGAATATTCCCGTAAAGTAAGAGAGTATGTTGAGAAGTATGCTACTTTTGAGCAGATAGGCAAATTTTCATTATAAAAAGTGTTTATGCTAAAATATCAACAGAGGGAATTTTTATTTATCTACAGGTTTAAGATAAATTAATGTCACCAGGTTATATTCAAGAAATATTCTCCAGTTTTCAAGGTGAAGGAGCTTCTATTGAGGGGAGTTGTTATGGTTTAAGACAAATTTTCGTTCGGTTTTCAGGATGTCCTCTTGCTCTAGGAGCACATGGAACAAAAGGATGTATTTGGTGTGATTCTCCCAAAGCTAAAACAACAAAACAAAAAACATGTTATATTGAAACAAATGCAGGGAATCAAGAATTTAGAGAAGAGAAAAATCCAATAAGCACAAAAGACATCATAAAGATTGTTCAGAGCTTGACAACCAGAGATTTGCACTCCATTAGTTTGACAGGAGGAGAGCCTCTTTATCAACCTCAATTTCTTGAAGAACTTCTCGATCAACTCAAAACTGAAAGTTACAAAATATCCCTAGAGACAGCCTTCACTGATGATTTCAGGTTCCTTGAAAAAATAGCAAATAAGATAGATTATGCTTGTGTAGATCTAAAAGATAGAACCGCAGGCGCATCAACCAACTGGGAACAGCTTATTGAGGAAGAAAGCAAAATGGTGAAAATATTAAAAGATGCTGGAACCAAGGTTTTTGCAAAAACTGTAATAACTAAAGCCTCAAAAAAAGAAGATTTTGAAGTAATAACAAAGAAATGTTCAGAAAATGATGTTCCAATAGCAATTCAGATTGTAACGCCTATTAAGGGAACAAAAATATTGCAACCAACATGGAATCAAATTAAAGAATTCTCTGAATTAGCAGGAAAATATTTACCACCAGAGAAGATTGGTATTTCTGTCCAAATGCACAAGAGGATTAACATACTATAGAGGGTCATAAAAATGAAAGCTAACAATGACAAACTATCTGATGTTCAATCTGATCCATCTAGGATACAGATCGGAATTCGAAGAGTAGGAATAAGTGATATCCCTAAAATTATAAGACGAAAAAGATTCGGAGTGTATAATGAATTATCAGCTAAAATAGATGTTTACGTTGATCTTTTACCCTCGAAACGAGGTATTCACATGTCAAGGAATATTGAAGCAATAAATGAAGTTATTGCAACACTTACTGGAGAAGTTATTACAGATTGTGAAGAGCTTTGTGCAAAAATCGCTGAGAAGGTAATTACAGTTCAACCTGGAGCACGTTATGCAGAAGTTACTTTAAGAGCGGATTATGAGATGGAAACATTTTCAAATGCTATTTCTAGGAAAAAATCCAGTGTTCACAAACTACGTGCAGGTGCATATGCTAAAAAAAAGGAGAATAAAATTACCATAACAAAAGTTATTGGTGCTGAAGTTGAAGGTACGACTGTATGTCCTTGTTCACAAGAACTTTCAAGAGATATTTCAAAAGAGAGATTATTAAAAGAAGGATTTTCCGAAGAACAAATTAAGAAAATTATTGAAAATGTTCCAATGGCAGCTCACAATCAACGATCAAAATCTATTCTTCTATTAGAGCAACCTAGAGATGCTGAAAGAATAGAACTTGAGGACATCATTGAAATTCTTGAAACATCAATGAGCGCTCCAGTCCACGAAGTATTGAAAAGGAGAGATGAACTCGCAGTAGTACTTTACGCTCATGAGCATCCAGTTTTTGTTGAAGATGTAGTTCGAATCATATTGCGTAAAGTAAGTGATAAATTTGTGAAGCAACCCCAACAAACTATAGTATCAGTAAAACAGATAAATTATGAAAGCATACACCAACATAATGCAGTTGCTGAGGTCAAAACAACCCTTGAAAGCCTAGAGAATCAATTAAACGGATATGAAAAAAATGAAAATACAGAATATAAGTAATTATTCGATTATAATTGAAGACTTGAAAAAATTGACAACTTATGATGGATCTCAACTTTCAAGTCAGTTTACTTCACAAAATTATAATGTAATAGGAAACTCAATCCTAGTTTTCAGAGGAGGGATGAGTTTATCTCCAAAAGAGATGGTAGATATAAAAGATATTCAAAGAGAATCACACTTGAGTGACATTTTAATTAGTTCAGATGATAGCATACATTTTATCATAGAAGAATTTGACATTCAACCTCCAAATATGGAAATTGAATATTATCGATTAAGAGTTCTTACACAGCTAGTTATAGAATTTCTAAAGTCTAGAGGGATATTCACAACAAGAAAAGGTACAGACATATACATTGATGATAGGAAACTAAATGTAGGAATTGCAAGTATTAGTGTATCTAGTAGCAAAATACACTTTGGAATAAATCTGAGTTGTACAGGTTTTCCACAACATGTTAAAGCAACCTGTTTATTTGATTTGGACGTAAAAGAAGACGAGATAGAAGGAATTGTTGTTCAAATAACAGAGAGATATGTGGAGGAAATACAACGAATAAAGGAAGACGTTGCAAAAACACGTTACATACATTAGGTGATTAAATGAAATTGAGGATTTCTGGTGACAAACTTACAATTGCGTGTGCCCATATGCTTTCAAAACACGATAAATGTGCTCGTGTGCATGGTCACAATTATCAAATTGAAATCGAAATAGAAGGAGAAATTGATGAGAATAATATGATTATTGATTTTGGTCTTTTCAAAAAAGGTGTAAGTGGGATTCTTAAAGAATTAGATCATAAAACTTTACTTCCAGAAAAAAGCAAAGATTTTGACATTAAAACTAACGAGAAAGAAGTAATTATCTCAACCTGTGATGATAAGAGATATAGATTCCCAAAAGAAGATGTCAAATTATTACCAATAGAAGCGACTACTGCTGAACTTATGTCCATGTATTTTCATGATCTAATTAAGAAACAATTTCCAAAATTTAAAATCACAGTAATTATGTCGGAAACTCCTACAAGTAAGGTCATCTATACGGGCGATTGATTTTCGATAATACGAAAATAATATAGTGAACCTACAGATCATTAAGTTAAGAGGATTAAAAATGAGTATAGCAATAGTATTATTCTCTGGAGGATTAGATTCTTCTGCTTGTCTTTATTGGGCTATTGAACGATATGATAAAATAATACTATTAAGCTTCAAATATGGTAGCAAAGAAGATGAAGTTATCAAGAGATTGAATCTGAAATTTACTGATTTTTACAATTTGGAAAGCAAGATTGTCTCTCTCGATTTCCTCGAAGAACTTTCCTTAAAGAGAGGGTCAAAACTAGCATCAGTTGAATCGGCACCACCTGAGTTTTCAAGTTTTAAGCAACTTGATGAGAGTAAATTGACAAAAGAAACAGCAAATCAAGTGTGGGTTCCAGCAAGAAATATCCTATTCATATCCGCAGCTTCAGCTTTTGCAGATAGCTACAAGGAACCAGTTCATATCTTATTTGGTGCAAATAAAGAAGAGGCAACAACATTTCCAGATAATACACCCGAATTTGTAGAACGAATGAATTGTGCTATTAGTCTAGGTTGTTTAAACGATGTTTCTGTCCTCGCGCCTTTTAACACACAAATCAAAAGCGAGATCATTGAATTTTTGATTGAAAAGGATGCAAAGTTTGAATATATGTCTTCTTGTTATCAAGTCAAAGAATGGACCAAGGAAGGAAATCCCATCCATTGTGGAATTTGTGAGTCATGCCAAAGAAAAAAGAGAGCTTTTCAAGAATCAGGGGTTTCGGATCCAACATTTTATAAGAAATAAGGCCATTTGGAAAGCAAATAGTTTTTATTTGTAGTTCGCCTCTGTATACAATGGGGTGAAATGTATGGGCCTACGTATCTTTTCAGTTAACAAAGATGGTAGTTTTTTCGAAGTTCCATCTGAGAAAGATAGTTTTCTTCGTGGTGATGGAGCTTATTTGATTGTAGATAGAAAAGAAAAGAAGATATTCATCTATCGAAAAATGGGCATATCTAGTGCTTTAGCATATTCAGCCGCTAGAGCAGCAACCAACCTTAATACACAGAAGGGTTCAAGATATAAAGTCATCAACATAGAGGAGGAAGAGAAGGATCGTATACTTCCATCACTTTATCAGATGCTAGATGTTTCGATTCCAGGTGAGATTAAAGAAAACAGAGAACTTGAGACTGTTTCGAGAAACATTGTTTATGGTGAAAAAACCATTCCAGTTTTTGAAACAAAAAGCTATTCTTCAAGCATTCAAACTAAGAAAGAAGACAAAGAAATACAACCTGTTAGAAAAATTCTTCAAATAGAGAAAGATAAGGAGAGTTACAAAACTCAAAATATAGACGAGCTGGTTAAAACTTTAGCAAATCAGATTCTCTTTGAAACTAAGTTAGATAAAGCCAAGAAAATGAATAAGCCAGCTAGACACATTCTAAAAACTGAAATGGTTAAAAAAATTGATTCGTTACTAGATAATATCTATGAAGAGGACAACTAACTACCCTCTTTCTTCATTTTCGCAATGAAAAACCCTTCAGTTTCATGAAGGTGAGGATACAGCTCTTGAGTTTTATTTTCTAATAGAGTAGATGCAATCCCAATCATTGGTGAGGTTAGCATTAATGAGAAGTTTGAATTTTTCTTAAGAAACTGTGAAATAATCTCATGGTTTTCGTCTTCAAAAAGTGAACAAGTTGAATAAACAATGCATCCATCCACTTCCAGAAGCTTAGAAGCTTCATCAAGCAAAGCAGTCTGTAGTTTAATATACCAATTTAGATCTCTCTGTTTCATTCTCCATTTAATATCAGGTCTTGAGGAATATGTCCCCGATCCAGAGCAGGGGGGATCAAGTAGAATTTTATCAAAAGTCGACTTAACCTTTGACTTTAGAGTTCTCGCGTCTGCTGAAAGAATTTTAACCTTCTCAGCGCCTAATAATTTTAATCGATCTGTTAATATCTTCACCCTTTCCTTGTTTAAATCAACTGCCAAAATATTTTTTGTGGTACCAGCTTGAGCTACAAGATGCGAAGTTTTTCCCCCAGGTGATGCACACATATCGAGTATTTTCTCACCTGGTTGTGGATCCAAAACTAGTGAAACCAAGGCAGAAGCTTTTTGCTGTACAACAAGCTTACCTTCTTTAAATTCATCTAAACGTGGAATTGGCAAAGGTGTTTCATCAATGCGAATAAGATTTGGTATAGTTTCAACGGGGGTATATTTAATCTCATAATTTGTGAGCTTGCTAGTAATATCATCATAAGATACTTTTAGAGTGTTAACTCTTACATATAATGGGATACTTTCAAGGAGAGATTGTAATACTTTCTCTGTGAAATCTTTTCCCCATTGTTTGATGAATTTTCTAACAATCCACGTATAAGTAAAATACTTCAGAGAATATTTTGAGGGTAAATCTTCTCGATTCTCATGGAGATTTTCTTCAGTAACTGATTGAATTAATTCTAACAAAGAGTCAATAGACATTTGAGCAATGGAATGATAATAGGGTTCAAGCATTGTAACTACTTTATCAACCGGCTCATTATTTACTTTTAACATGTGTGTAGCTAAGCGTAATAGTGCCCTCATATCACTCTTTATTTTTCTCAGAGAGAAATTTGATGAGCTAGTTTTTATAAAAAGGTCAATCCAGTTAAGTTTTCTATAAATTTCATGGGTATAATAATATAAAGTAGATTCTTCTTCTCTGTCTAGATTATATTGAGTGACGTGAAAGCGCAAAACACTACGCAGAGATTTCCCATTGTCTATATCCTCTAATGCAGAAATAACTATAGGAATAATAGAACCCATCTCATCCCAACTCTCTCTTCTGGAGTCATTGTCTCGTTTCACTATATATTGGTTTAGTTGATTAAATCATTAACAGAAATCCAGTTTTCTATCTCTTGTGGATAGAAAATTACTTTCTGCTCTACTTTCATCTGTAATAACTGTGAAAACTTTCTAAGAGCTATATTACAGAAATCTTGGATAGGTATAAATAGGAAATTTATGTTGTTTTGTTTATATTCCTTTAATCGTTTTGAATCTAAATTGAAACTAACCACAGTAGTTATCCCTTCCTTCTTGAGTTTCTCTAGTTCTTCTGACGATAAGTCTTGTTTTTCCAGTACAAAACATTCGGGTTTATCCTCAGATGTGTTGGTAAAAGCTATCCATTTCTTTGTTAAATGTGAAAGATTTGCCAAGAAATCTTTGAAGGAAATTTCACTAGTATTCCAAAGAAAAATGACGTTACCTGGAGATACGGAAACTTTGTCTTGTTTAAATTGATTGACACCAAGAGTTTGAAGAAAGTACGCAAAAGCACCATTTTTTGAATATAACCAATTATACGATAGGCTTATTGTTTTGATATTATTGGTAGTTAAAGAACGTAATAATTCAAAATCTCGCTCAGATAATGGAAAACCATTTTCGATAAAAGATAATGGCATAATTGTGATAACCAGATTAGATTTGTTTTCATTCATTGAGTGTACAAGTCTAAGATTAGCATATGTGGAAACGAAGATCGTTTTTACTCTAGTAGATTTTGTAACCTTTTCTGCATAAGTTCCAAATTCAAGCCCAAAATCCTTATCTTGTATGACATCCTTGTCACACATCGAACTAAGTAGTTTCTGTATCTCGTCTAAAGTTTTTGTCATTCTAACAATTTTAAAGATTACAACTTAAAAAAGGATTTGGGGGCTTTGCTGAAAGTAAAATACTTTAAAAATGAAGAGGAGAAAAAATGTTTCTAACTACTTTAGGAACAATTGTATTAGTATATATCATAGATTGGAATAAAGCTAAAAGAAAAGTTTAAAACAAAAGTAAGGAAGAAAAGACGTAAGCTTAATTTGTAAGATTTACGGAGAATGCCAGGATATCCAAGCGGCTACGGAGATGCATTGGAAATGCATTGCCCTTGTGGCGCCGGGGTTCAAATCCCCGTCCTGGCTCCATCTTCTCTTATACTGGTTTATTCAACTGATGATTGTTTTTTTCTCTTTTAAGCAAATACTTAAAAAAATCTTAACTGCTCCCTTCTTGAAGTCATTAGTATCTTCTATGTATAGATGCTAGGCGAAGCTCGATGGAAATAGATGTTTCCCTTTCTACAATTTGTAGAACGAAGAGCACCACAACTCCGGGTTGTGGAAGAGAAAAACGAATAAAAGTGATAATATGTCATTTCGCCATTTAGTTAGGATAAAGTCTACCGATTTAGAGGGTTATTTACCTGTTTCTTTAGGACTTTCTAAGATCGCAGGTGTTAACAGAAGGTTAGCACAGACAATTGTAAAAACATTGAACATTCCTTATTCTGAGCGTATTGGTACTCTTACCGATGTCACAGTTAAGGAAATAGAAAGCGTTATATCTGATCCCGTTGCTGCAGGTATCCCTGTGTGGATGATTAATCGAAGGAAAGATCGCCAAACTGGTGATAATTTACACATAACTGAGGCCAAACTCATTCTTCAGACAAAACAAGATATTGAAAGATATATCAAGATTCGTTGTCGTCGAGGAATTCGTCATCAATTCAAATTAAAAGTCAGAGGTCAAAAGACCCGAACACATGGTGGTACTGGTACGACTGTAGGTGTATCTAAGAGAAGACAAAGGTGATAATTATGGGTGGAATTAAAAGACAAAGAAAGAAAATTGAAACGCCAGGTCATCCTTATGATAAAGCTCGTTTAGAGAGAGAACTCCCTCTTGTTGGTGCGTATGGTTTAAGAAATAAACGCGAATTGTGGAAAGCAAGAACTATTCTTTCTACAGCTAGACAACAAGCTAGAGGCTTATTAGCTCTGGATCCTGAAGCTAGGAAAATTCGAGAACAAGAACTTCTTTCAAGACTCTCTCGTTTTGGTATGTTATCTCAGAATAGCAACCTTGATTCTGTTTTAGGACTTGAAGTTAAGGTCGTTCTTGAAAGAAGACTTCAAACAATTGTATTTAGAAAAGGTCTAGCATCCTCTCCGTACCAAGCTCGTCAATTCATAGCTCATAGACATATAGCTATCGGAACTGGTGTTGCAACATCTCCTAGCAGATTAATCACAGTAGCTGAAGAGGAGATAGTCAACTACGCTCCCCGTTCTCCACTGAATGATCAAACCCATCCTTCACGACCTCAAGCACCTCCTGCTTTTGATGCGGGGCAGCCTGAGAAAAAGGAAGTATCTAAACGTGAAAGAACTGGAAGAGATGGGAAACCTAGAAAAAGAGAAGAGAAAAAACCTGAAGCTAAACCAGAGGTAAAGAAGGAAGCTCCAAAACCAGAGGTAAAGAAGGAAGCTCCAAAGCCAGAGGTTAAGAAGGAAGTTCCAAAACCAGAGGTTAAGAAGGAAGTTCCAAAACCAGAGGTTAAGAAGGAAGTTCCAAAAC
>BPTK01000008.1 GCA_023705905.1 Candidatus Heimdallarchaeota archaeon | reverse complement strand
CAGAGGTTAAGAAAGAAGCTAAGATCCCTGACCTTGACATCTCTTTGATAAAAGGTATTGGTGCAAAAACTGCTATGCTTCTCAAAGAAAGTGGTTTTGATACCGTTGGTAAGATTGCTAAAGCGACTACTGAAGAACTTTCCAAAGTTCCCGGTGTTGGTCCCGCTACTGCATCAGCTATGAATAGTGAAGCTAAAGTTTTGCTTTCAAAGAAAGCTGAGGATAAGAAGTAGGTGAAGTATGATGGGTAAAAAAGAAGAATCTAAATCTGAAGAAAAAACTAAAGAAGAAACTAAAGTTAAATCTGAAGAAAAAACTAAAGAAGAAACTAAAGTTAAATCTGAAGAAAAAACTAAAGAAGAAACTAAAGTTAAATCTGAA
>BPTK01000007.1 GCA_023705905.1 Candidatus Heimdallarchaeota archaeon | reverse complement strand
TCTCACTGCAGACAATTGGTTCGTTTAATAGTTGACTGAATATAGCTTCTAACATTCCTTCCACATAAGCACAAGCTTTGGTAGCAATTACACCTAGCGATTCTGTCCAGATTGAGTTTTTTAATGAAACTGTAGCAACCTTTTCATCAGGATCAAAATGTAAAACACTAATCTCTCCCCATCTAGAAACAATAGGAGATGTGAGAATTGTGTTGAGATATACTCGCAAAGAATCATCTTGTTTGGGTTGATGACGCATAATTATCTTTTTACCGGCATCATTTCCTATTTTACCTAGAATCTGTGAAATTGCGTCTTTTCGACCCTCAAATTGGCCATAGAACAATTCTTGAAAAATACTGATTGCATTGTCTTTAAGAGAAGCTAAGCAATCTTCCACCTCTGGAAAATCATCTAGAATAGGATTCGCATAAGTTATAACAATAAACATTTCTGATAATACAATCAGTCTGCTGATTGTTTTATTCATTTCCTCTTCGAGTGAAGAAATAGTGAGATACTCAGTAATTGTAGGGTCAAATATAACAAAGGAAAGCATGAATTGTTCTACTCCTCCCCTAGCCATTGGATTAGAAATTGAGAAAAACATACTAGAGTAAACTACGTTTGCCATTGCATTGACAAATGCTTTCATTTCTTCTAAGAAATTGAAATCCATTAGTCTGGTCAGAGAAGCTGTTATTCTTGTATCTTGTATTTCAGCTACGTTAAAGAGTAACCTAGGTCCTAATCTTTGGTCAAAGTGAAACAACATCACATTGATTCTATTTCGAAGATCCGATCTTTCATCCATTCACAATCATCTTTTTTGCATAAAGATATGCGATACAATATGCTGGATTTATTTCAGCTGATTTTATTATATCTGTTGCTTGTATTAATTCACCATATATCATCTTATTTTTTAAATATTGGTAGAGTACATTTGTTCCAGAACCAGTTATTATCACTCTGTTTAAATTATACTCCTCTAATTTTCTTTTAATATTTGTATTAATTTCTTCAAGCATATGAGATTTAAGTTGTTCTGCTATTTCGACTAAATCTTCTTCTTCCAAACATTCGTCTACTATACATAACATGTTTCGTATCCTATTTATTGCATCTTCCTTGAATTTTGCTTTTTTATCAGGGGTATCAATAATATAGTCTGTTTGAGGTAAATCGTTTGTTATAAGGAAAACATCTGCTGATACTGCGTGAGGTTCAAAAGGTAGATTGAATACCTCACCTTTGTATTCAAATTTTGGTTTTATGAATGCTGCATTTGTTTCAAGAAGTCCATAATACAACAATTCACTGTTTTTCATTCTATCATGATCAGACGATGAAATTGATAGGATCTTACCTTCTTTTATTGGTAGGAAACTAGTTGTTCGTGTGGAGAAGTCAACGATTAAGGCATCTTTTCCCACTAACTCCCAAATACCCTCTCCTAATGCTTTCCACCCCGCTGCTACTATTTTCTCAGGGATTTTTATTGCTTCTTCAATTGATATAAACTCACCATCTATAGTATAGCACAACATATTCATGCTTTGAATGAATTTTGTAACAGATTGAATAACAAAATCAATTGTTTCTTTCGCAGAAGAGTAGAAAGAGCTTGAAGTAGTAATGATGAATTTTCGAATGTGATAATCAGAATAGGAACGTAATAATGTTTTAAGAATGCCTTCCAATTCTTCCTTTTTTGTTCTCAAAGGCAAATAAATTTTTTGAAAATTTAATGGTTCTTCTGGATGAGCTGGGTCTATAATGATGATTCTATGTATTGTTAGACCAAAATCAAGAACTGCAATGTTCTTTTTTGTTGCCATAAAAGCTGCTGATTGATTGGATGCCATCACGTAATTATTTCGAAGAAATCATTAATAAAAGTAGAGATACTCCCGCCTACTTTCGTCGAATTTCTACGCCTTCAGGTTCTCCATCATCCTCTAATTCTTTAACCTTCTTTGATGATGCAACTTTTTTCTGCAGTTCCGCAAGTTGTGGATATTCCTCTCCAAGATTAGTTATCAACTTAGCTCTGGGATAAATTTTATTGATGTATACACAAACTTCGACTAAATCATCGTTAAGGAAATATTCGCCGAATAAGTGTTCTTTACCGTCTTTGAGATTAAGTATTAACATTGCTTTATTCTTATATTTTCGCAAATCAAGTGAGAATTTTCTAGGAATTTTAGAAATTCCGAATTTTCTTATGTCTCGTATATCAACTTCGTTTTTTTTCGTTCTAATTCCAGTAAAGAGAAGAGGTGTTGAACGATATTTGATAGAGTTTCCACTAATCATAATGAAATCATACTGATAGATTGATTCTCTTACTAATCGATTCCCAAAGATTAACAAGGGTAATACAATAACAAGGATTAATGAAAACCACGATGCTAAATCTCCCTCTTCTGGGGGCTGAATAAATATAAAGACAATGAAACTTGCGACCATAATAAGAGTAAAGACTAGGTTAAGAGTGAAATCTCTCCATCCAAATCTTGTTGATTTTTTTGTTAAAATCGTTTCAACATTATTCTTCTCAGCTGATTGTTTCTCTTCTTCTGCCATTTTTAACCCTCTTTCTTGATTTGTGCATGGTTTTTGAAATCATCTCAATGGATTCATCTGTTGCAGTAATAGGGATTACACATCCTGGTGAGATTATAACTCTATTCTCATGCTTCTTAGACATCTCTATAGCTTCTTGTATGTTATTCTTTATTTTCTCCTCATCCCCATCAACTAAACTTTGGGTTTCATCTATTCCAGCTAGGAGACCCTTCGAAAAGATATCCGCTGCTTCTGGTATTGGTGGCCATGTCAGTTGGTCATGCCAATTAAGACCATCTGCATCAATATTTTCTACAACTTTATTGAAATTGATTTCTTGTCCATGAATGTGTATGATGTTGAAATCTGATTTCTTCCTAGTTTCTTGTATCAATTTCTTGATAAAATAAATCTCGAAATTGTCTACTTCTTCCCAAGTTAGATCGGTTTTTCGGAAATGTTGTGATGCAATGAATAAACCGTTAGCACCAGCATCAATTGATGATTGCGCAAATTCTAAAAGATCTCTGTATATTACAAAAAGTGCGTTTTTCAATTTCACCTTATCCTCTCGCAGATGTGCTACAAGATTATTATCCATTTTAGAAGCAACCATCAGAGGAGAAAATATTGTCATCATTTTAGGTAACTCTTCTAGTTTTTTACCAAGTATTTTGACCGTTTTAACTTGGTCACCAAATTCTCCGTCATTTACATTGACTTGTTCCAATGCCTCCCAGTCCTCAATACTGTGTATTGTACATTCTTCACAACTAGTACTGCCAGTAATTGGGTCAAATTCTTTTGCTACCTTACATCCATAATCTACAACAGGATATCTTCCATGAGGAGATATTTTCATCAAATCGAATTGATGATGCTCATAGAATTGAATGTGAGCTTCAGCTAATCTCTCATAGTGCCTGTCATCATGAGGAAAATGTTTCCACAAACTGAACAAAGGATATTCTGTATTCCTCCCTTTGAATGTGTTAAGTAACAATTCCAATTTATCCATAAGGTATCTTAGAAGAGGAAATTATCAAGATTGTGGTAAGTGAAAAACCTTTCAATCGAATAACTTAAAAATCCGCGGAAAATCCAGAGTTCGAGAGCGATGTCATTACGCGAGAGGAAAGTAATAAGAAAGAAGAAAAAATTTGGGTTAGTGTTTGAATTTATACCTGTCATCCGTGATCTTGCCCCAGATGAAGATACAAAGAAAAAGATTGATGGAGAACTAACCAGAGCAAAGGGAGTAACACCAGCTTACCTTGCAGATAAGTATAATATTAGAGTTAGCGCTGCAAAAAAAATTCTAAGAGAAGCTGAAGCAAACAATATTATTAAACGAATCAGTAAATCAAAAAGAACAAGTGTTTATTCTGCTGCAAGTGAAAAACCAGCTGCTGAATAATCTTGAATTAACTATTTTTCATACAATTACGATTTCAATAGATTGTTTTATTTTCAACTTATTTCTATTCAAAAAGCTCAGTAGAGTAAGGGGCATCTGTTATACCACTTTCTGTAACATAAAACAATGCTTCCCTCTCAGGCATCCTAGAACTATCAAACAACCTAGCAATTCTTGAACTACCTCTTGATTTTCTTAGAAAAACTCTTTGTTGAGGTCGATGAGCCCAGGCAAAGCCTAAGGCGGGTTCTTCAGGGCTTCCAAATAAGAATTCTTCAACATTTGCAATAATTTGGTTGGTTACAACAATTGCAATGTCATATTTTACAGCGACCACAATAAGTAGTTCAGCAATTTTCATGAGTTTTTGTTGTCTTTCTACAAGTTTTCCTTTCCCAATAAATTCAGAACGAAAGTGTGAAGCTAAAGAATCAATAATTAGTAATTTAATGTTATTCTTTGGTATAATCTCATCTAATTGGTCGACTATGCCAAATAGATGGTGAGTATTAACAGCTGAGCTGATGTAAATGTTGTTAAGTATTTCTTCAACATCTAGTTCTCGGTACGATGCCATTTCTACCACTCTACGCGGAGAAAATGTTCTCTCAGTATCAATGAAAAAGGCATTACCTTCCAATCCTCCTTCTTCAAAAGGCAATTGTACGTTTATGCATAATTGAAAACATAGTTGTGTTTTACCAGAACCAAATCCACCAGCTAATTCTGTTAACTCTTGAGTCCACACACCTCCTCCAAGTATGCCATCAAATTCATTTGACGATGTGGTGATTTTACCTCTTTTAGATTCAAGTTCCAAGAATTTCATAGCTGAAATAGGTTGAATACCAAGCTTATGTTGGGCTTTATCAATGATTTTTTTTGCCTCTGCAATGTCTATGTCTATCTTAGAGGAAAGCTCTTCTGATGTCAAAATGGACAAACTTTCAGTAGTAAATCCAGCAGTTTTCAATTCTTCTAATACTTTCTTATCGATTCCTTCAAGATCCATTTGCTTATCAATATTGAAGTAATAAATGCTTGTTAAAAACTTTGGGTAAAAAAATTTATTTTGACCTATTTACCTAATGAATAGTAGATAAACACTAATCTTTTTATATTCTGTTTCACGCGTTTTGATGATATCTTTTAAGGGTTTAACCACTCTTTAAAACACATATCAGTATCAGTATGATATCGAAAATTTGGTGAGTAAATGAAAGAAATAACAGAAGATGTTTACTATATCGGTGTGAATGACCATGAAACAGATTTATTTGAAGGTTTATGGCCAATACCGGAAGGTGTCAGCTATAATAGTTATTTAGTAAAAGGAACAGAAAAAGTTGCTATAATAGATGCTGTGAAAATACTGTTTGTTGACGAATTTCTAACAAATATTGAGAAGAGGGTCTCTTTTGAAGAAATTGATTATATAGTTATGAATCACATTGAACCAGATCATAGTGGCTCTCTCTTAAGATTACTTGAAAAAGCTCCACAGATAACAATTGTGTGTACTAAAAAAGCAAAAGGTATGCTAGATGATTTTTACAGAGTAACTGAAAACATAATTGTTGTTGGTGAGGGTGATGAACTTGATCTAGGGGGTAGAAAACTTGTTTTTTATATGGATCCATTAGTGCATTGGCCTGAAACAATGTTAACTTATGATGATAAGGATCAGATACTTTTTTCCTGTGATGCTTTCGGTTCGTATAAGGCTTTAGATGTTGGAATCTTCGACGATGAGGTCAATCCAGATGAATATTATGAAGAAACAATAAGATACTTCAGTAATATAGTAGCAAAATATGTGAAATATGTTCAAAAAGCCATGGCAAAACTTACTTCTCTAACCATCAAGATGATAGCTCCTTCTCATGGTATTATCTGGCGAACTAATCCACAAAGAATTATTGATTTATATGTTGATTTGGCTGCAAGAAAATCTCTCCCAGGAGTAGTAATCATTTGGGGATCAATGTACGGAAATACAAGACATGTTGTGGATTATGTTGTGGAAGGTGTTAAAGAAGCAGGTGTTCCTGTAACCGTGCTTGACTTTTCTAGACACCATCTAAGTTATCTACTGAAAGAGTCATGGAAAAATAAAGGTGTTATACTCGGAATTCCCACATATGATGGAGGCCCATTTTTGGGTGCCTCATATTACTTACATTTAATGAAGAGGAAGAACTTACGTGAAAAGATAGTGGGATTCTTTGGATCATCATTGTGGAGTGGTCGCGCATTACTTCAAGCTTCTGAACAACTGAAAGAGTTAGATTGGGAAATTATTGAACCATTACTAGAATTCAGAGGAGCGGCGACAGAGGAAGTTTTGCAGCAAGCCAAAGAATTAGGTAAGAAAATAGGTGAGATGACAAAGGAGTAACATACAACTTCTATATCTACACCTTTTTCTCATTTTTTGTTGCATTACTTTCATTTTAAACTCTAATCTCTTGCTCTCATACCTATTTTAAACAATTCTAGGACAAAAGTTTTAAATTCTTAATGAAAATTGATACTAAGATGACTTATCTACAACAAAAAGTAACAATAGAGAGTGGGTTAAAACTTACAAACGAGGTTGTAGAAATAATTGTGGAAGGAATGTCAGACACAAATAGAGGTGTGAGAGAGGCAGCATATTCTACTTGGGTTTCAATAGTGGAGATGGAATCAGATCAAGTTACTGAAGAAATGCTAAGCAAAGTTACTCAAGCACTAAAGACCTATTCTTGAAGTGAACTTAGTTTTACTATATTTTTGAAAAATAAAAATAAAAAAAGAGAAAAATTTTCTCTAATAATCTTCGGGCATTCCACCGCCGCCAGGAGGCATGGGTGGGCCACCACCGGATAGCTCTTTAGCGGCAATAACGTCATCAATTCTTAAGATCATTTCTGCTGCTTCAGCAGCACTACTGATAGCTTGTAATTTGACTGAAATTGGTTCCCAAACATTGAGTTTAGACATGTCATCTACTTTAGAAGCAAAAGGATTAACTCCAAAGACATTACCTACATTGCTATGTTGAACATGTAGTTCAGCAAGCACATCAATAGGATCAAGTCCAGCATTTTCTGCCAAAGTTCTTGGGATAATTTCTACAGCCTTAGCGAACTTTTCAATAGCTAATTGAACTTTGCTAGTATGAGCTTTAGCGAATTCACCAAGTTTTTGACTCATTTGAATTTCTGGAGCTCCACCACCTGGAACAACCTTTTTGTCCTGAATGACCTGTCTAACGACACAGAGAGCATCATGAATTGCTCTTTCGGCTTCATTGACTATCATCTCTGTTCCACCTCGGATAACAATAGATACTGCTTTAGGATTTGTGCAACCTGTAATGAAGATCATGTTGTCATCACTGATAGATTTCTCTTCTGCAAGTGCAGCGTTTCCAATGTATTGATCTAAATCATCAAGACTTGTTGTAACTTGAGCACCTGTTGCTTTTGCTAACTTATCCATATCGCTTTTCTTAATTCTACGAACCGCTGAAATTCCTTCCTTTGCAAGATAATGTTGAATAATGTCATCAATACCTTTCTGACAAAGTACTACATTAGCACCAGAAGCAATGATTTTATCAGCCATCTCTTTGAGCATATTTTGTTCATTATCTAAGAATGCTTGAATTTGGTCAGGACTTGTAATGTTTATTTTAGCGTCAATTTCTGTCTTACTCAATTCAAGCCCCTTATCTAGAAGCAGAATTTTAGCACCAGTTACTTTCTTGGGCATATCAGAATGTACGAATTCTTTGTCGAGGATAATTCCATCGATGAGTTCTGTATCATCAATACTTCCGCCTTTCTTCTTCTGAATTTGGATATTGTCAATGTTAGCAACATATTCGCCATCTTTTTCCTCAGTGATAGATTTAACAGCTTTAACAATAATCTTAGAGAGTTTCTCTTTCTCACCACTGACTATTTTGGAAGACATAGAAGTTTGGGAGACATAATTTAAAATGTCATCATCTTCAAATGATACGTCTATAGCCATATCTTCTAGAATTTCAATAGCCTTAAATCGGGCGTTCTTGTAACCTTCAACAATGATACTGGGATGAACCTCCATATCTAATAATTCTTCAGCTTGCTTAAGTAATTCTCCAGCAAGCACTACAACGGTAGTTGTTCCATCACCAGTTTCTTGATCTTGTGTTTTAGATAAATCAATAAGAAATTTTGCTGCAGGATGACTGACTTCAATCTCTTTCAAAATTGTAGCTCCATCATTTGTTACAGTTGTATCTCCAAAATTGTCTATCAGCATTTTATCCATACCTTTAGGACCAAGAGCTGAACGAATAGCTTCAGATACTGCTCTAGCGGCAAGGATGTTATTTCTTTGAGCATCTTTACCACGAGTTCTTTCAGTACCTTCTTTCATAATATAAACGGGAGCACCATACATATTTTTTACCTCACTCTAATAGTGATTGAGTATAAATTTCAAGTTGTTTTTCTAATCATTGATATATAACTGTTGCTATTTTGAAAAAAATATTCTCTTATATATTTTCTTTGTTTTTCTAGCATACTTTCCCGACTTAATTACCTAACTGCATATATTTTTAAGATTAGATTACCAATAAATATTTAGGTGTTTTCTGATGATTCACCACACACTGTTAGTGTGAAGAAGGGAAAGAAGTGAATATAGTTTGTTAGATCTTAATTCAAATTCAACTTGGTTGTCAGATGATAGAGATGTTTCTATATCAGTCGCTGGATTAGACGGTGTTGGGAAAACTACTATTATCAACAAGCTCCTTAACGAAGAGATTACTGAAACCTACTCAACATATGGTATTAATCAAGAACTAGTCAATATCAATGGATTGAAGCTTGGTTTGACAGATTTGGGAGGTAAAGAACCTTTTCGAAACTCTCTTTGGCCTAGTTATATCTCTCGTTCCGATGCGCTTATTTTTGTTGTTGATGCAACTAAAGAACATCAGATTAAAGAATCAAAGAAGTGGTTCACTCGTTCCTTGAAATGGATTAAGAAAGATTCACCAATACTTGTTTTAATTAATACATGGAATAAAAAGATTAACCAGAAAGAAATCAATGAGGTTTCCAATTTGTTTAAATCTTCATCTCCTCGACAATTGATTGAATGTTTAAATGTATCTCCGATTACTGGTGAAAATCTAAATAAAACAATTGATTGGTTAGCTAACACAATTATCACAAATCTAATTAGCACAGGAGTATCTGTAGAGTCTTTTGTTGCTTATCTTAAAACTGATAATGGTATAATTGAAGCAAGAATTCGCACTCCATCCGTAATTAATGATACTGAAGGGATGTTTCCTGTCATTCGCTACAAATTTGCATCTGGTAATGAGTCAATTCTTGACTATATGACTCTTAACGGGCGACAAGTAGTAATGGCTGCTGACAATCAAACATCCTGTTGGTTGATGACAAATATGATTGATCAGAATAAAGAAATAAAGGGTGCCAGTTTATTGATGAAATTATTAACGGAATTCATCATGGAAATACAAGGATTGAGAGAGAATAAAGGTGCTAATATATCAGAATCTGATTTGACAGGTTATCTAATGAAATACTTGATTGACAACCAATCCTTCTGGTCCGATAAAGAGATGCCATTGTTTGAAATCTCCTATTTAGATAACAATTAGTGGTTATCAAGTAAACTTTTACACCAATTGCTAAACAATAATGTTAAATAATTTCTATTATTCTTTAATTTGAATAAACCATGGATTCTGAACTAAAAGAGATTCTTAAAGGTATCAAAGGATTCAGAGACTTCTATCCTGAGGATTATGCTGAAATCAATAAGATTCTAAATATTATGCGCGAAGTTTCTACTAAGTTCGGCTTTGAGGAATACGAGGGACCTTCCCTAGAATATGCTAAATTAATTGAGCACAAGTCTGGACAGGAATTGTATGACGAAATATACAGTCTGGAAGATCGAGAAAAGCGCAGATTAGTTCTTAGACCAGAACAAACTCCTACTTTAGCACGATTAATTACTAACCAACATCAAAGGTATCCCAAACCTATGAGATGGTTTTCCATTCCAAGAATTTTCCGAGATGAAACACCTCAAAGGGGAAGGGTTAAAGAACACTTTCAATTCAATGCTGATATTATAGGTGTAGACCACGTTGGGGCTGATGCTGAGATTATTGCTCTTACTACGCAAGTAATTAAGCTCGCTGGACTAAAGGAAGACGAGTTTGTTTGTACAATCAATAGTAGAGAATTAGTTCAAAATTATCTGAATCACCTGGGTATTGAAAATATACCTGATGTCATAAGAGCTATAGATTCTCGTGAAAAACACATTCAAAGTTACATTAAACAGGATTTAATAGATAAGAAAATTAAGAAAGAAAAAGCTGAAGATCTTTCTATGATAGTTAGAACTGTATGGATGCAGGATCCAAAGTTAGAAAAATACAGTTCAATACTTCAGAAGGATTCTAACCTGACTCCTTATGTTGATAGCTTACAAGAGATTGCTGAGAACGTAATCAAGAAATCATTCAAAGAACTAGGTTTAACAGATTTACAATCAAATCAGCTATATGCATTTTCTAATATCAGAGGTAAACCAGAAGCTTTCATTGAACAAATGCAAAATGAGATTCATTTAGATGAAGCAACCATAGAAGTTCTAGATAAAATGAATGAGCTTGCTGTCCATTTGAAAATGTTTGGAGTTATTGATACTTGCATTTACGATGCTTCAGTAGCACGAGGTCTAGATTACTACACAGGAATAGTATTCGAATTCTATGACACTACAGGTTCCGTTGTGAGGGCAATCGCTGGAGGAGGAAGATATGATCAACTTGTAGAGAACTTTGGTGGTGGAAAAATTCCTTGTACTGGAATAGGTATGGGTGAAACCGTTCTCTATTCCATTCTAAAAGAGCAAGGAAAGCTAGATAAGTATAAACATCCCGCTATGGTCTATGTTACATCAATGACAAAAGATGTCACTGATGTTGCAGCTGAAATAGTTGCGACTCTAAGAGCTGACTTTGCAACATTGTTTAACCCATTTGGCTGGAACCGTAAGAAACAATTCCAAGATGCTATAAACAGAAATATTCCCTATATGGTTATTGTTGGTGAAAGAGATTTAGAAAATAAGAGTGTAACTCTTAAAGATCTAGAAACAAGAGAAGAATCTCTAGTATTAATCTCTGATTTAACAAAAGAACTAAAGAAGCGAATTAGCATATAAAAAATCCGTTTTTCTCCATCTTTAAGAAAAATGGAAGAACAAAAGAAATTTATTCCAATTCTTTATTTGTGTTATAATGACCGTGTTATTACACAATTACCTTAAGTCTACAAAACCTCAAACCTTCGCAAATAAAGTAAAGGATAAATCTAAGTTCGCTAAAATTTTGGATGATTTACAGCTGGAAAAGAATCTGACTATAATAGATCTTGTAGAATATATGTTAACCGAGTGTAAAAAACAGTTCAATTTGGAAAATAAAGATGAAGGAATGATAATATTACGTCATGTAAAGGTTTTACTTCCTTTAGTTCCTAAAGTATTGACTGCATTTTTCTACCTAGCATTAGCAGATTCATTCTTGCTTTCTAATGATTATGAGGGAGCTGAAAAAGCGGTTTTAAAAGCAGATGTTCTTGCTAAGAAATTGAAGGATCCAAAGATACAGATTAAGGTTTACAACATGTTGTTTGTCATAAATAGGACAATTGGAAAAGAAAAAGCAATGGGTTTTCTTCTTAAATCTAAAGAATTGTCAGAAGAACACAATATATATGAGAACATCGTATTTTGCGATGTCAACATAGGTCTACTGCATCTATTCAAAAAAGAAACAAACAAAGCAATAGAGTTTTGCTCCAATATAATTGATATAATTACTTCAAAACCTTATCCCAACGAAAAAATTATAATGCCTTCAGATTTCTTCTTACAATTGTTTTCTGATAACCCCGAACTTGCTGTTGTTTCGAAGAATAAAGAAACAATACTAAAAGGTGTAAGTGTTGTTTTACGAGCCATTAAGTTTCTAAAGTCAGATTATGAAGCAACTAGACGCTTAACTATACTTGCAAGTATTTTGAAACTCTCAGAAAGCTTACTAGAACCATCAATAAAACAAATAGATGATTTCATAAAAGGATTAAAACGCAATAAGAAAGCGATGTTTTATTCTGCCATAGCTCATGGTATTGCAGAATACAAGGAGTATAAATTAGCTTTAGTTCATTTTGAAAAAGCGATAGAATTCTCTTTTTATACAAATGATGATGAACAAAGAAAGATTAGGAAAGGTTACGCATATACCCTCGCTCAGCTTCTAGGGATACCCATGGTTTATGATCTTGCTTCATCTTCACAAACAACTCAGTCACTGAAAAAGCTAACATTGAAATTCACCAGTTCATGTTTAATCAGTGACAACGCTAAAAGTGTGGAATTTGCTAATGCTGTCAGTGATTCAGATGCCACATTTGCACTTTCGAGAAACTTGATAGAAGAGAAATTACTTATTTCAATTAAAGATAGGTACGTATTGAAGAACAATATAAGCAAATTTTTCTACAGAGATAGTAAGGATGACATACTAGTAAATTTGGAAATCTTTGTTATTACCGCTTTAAACCATGATGATGATATACAGTCTCTTTTGTTTGTAGGTTCAACAATGGATGAAAAAGATTTAAGGAAAAAACGAAAGGTATTCTCAGGATATCAAGTAATTGGACACATTTTACCCAAGAAGCTCAGAGAAAATAAACATAATGAGGATTTTGATATTAAATTTGTAAACGATCTTTTGCGAGCTCCACAACGTTTCAAAAAGATTGAAATTTTAATCCCAATTGACGATATAGCAATATCCTATAAACAACTATTAGCTCTGAAGAGCTAACTTAACCCGCAAACATGGCAACAATTGTATTTTGTACAGAACTAATTTTTTCTGGATTATAATTAGCCTTTTTCATCTGATTTATAGCCTCGAACATGTATTCCTTAGCTTTAGGTTTTTTCCTAAGTTCAAAATATATTCGACCAATTAGTATTGCAATAGTAATTACATTATCGTGATTATTTGTTTCCTTGAAGTAGTTGAATGCTGGAGAAAGAAATTTCAAAGCTTCTGAATGATTAGATTGGGAGATTAAAACATGACCTAAATCAAATTCACATTCTGCTTTCATTCTGTTATTTTTTGCCTTTTTATAATAATCAAGTGCTGTTTTGTAAGCTTCAACAATACTTACTTGATGATCATGCGAATCTGAAAGATCCATCTGATATGCTTCAGCTAGTTGCTTCCATGAATCAGCTATTTTTTCTGTATCTTTTAGATTTGTAAACATATGTATGGATTCTAATAGATACTGTCTACTTTGCTTGAACTCCCCTTCTTCCTTATAAATCTCGCCAAGAGCTAACGCACATTCTCCTAATTTCACTAATTTGTTAAGTTCTTTGAACCTCGAATATGCTCTAGCAAACATCAATCTTGATTGATCAAAACGAGTGATGTTAAAGTATGCAGAAGCTAGAAGAAGTGAACTTTCTGCAGATTTCTCTTTATTACCTATCGTTGTATACATCTCTTGAGCATACATTAAATCCTTTATACAATTCTGATAATTTCCTTTGAGGAATCCATCCTTTCCTCGCAAAAAGAAGAAATTAGCATTGGTATTATGGTCATTCATACATATTTGCCCCTAGCCCACTTACCTTTCTATACATGGATTCACGCGATTTAATATATAGTTTCTAGTAGTTTATTCCGCGAATAAGAAGAAAAAGTTGGAAAAAGAGACTAATTTTTCTTGTAAAATAATGGTTTTTCCTCGTAACTTAATTTAACCGTATCCCAATTTATCTCTCTTGAAAGCGTTCTCTTACCTACATCGTCAGTTTTGTTGACTCTTCTTGCATGTACGAACTCGTTGGCTTTTCTTTGAAGTGATCTTCTTTGATATTTTGGTTCTGGTCTGGCGAGTGTCATTGCTGTTTTAGCTTGTTTTTCCGCTAATATGCCAACTAATAGTTTTTCACCGAAAACAAATTCTACAAGTCTATAAAGATCCTCATTTTGTCTATCGAGATAGAATGCTTCTTCAGGAATAACTGAGATTGTAGCCACATTTTTTACAGCTCCAATAAATAGCTTACCTACTTCAACAAGACCTATAATGGGATCAAGAAATTCAGATGGAAAAGGCACACTAGCTTCGGAGTAGAAGACTGTTGGTTGAGTTTCTTTTTGTTCCGATTCAATTAATCCACTTATAACGAAATTATCTTCTCGATACGAATCATAAATTTCCAAACCTAATCCTATTCCTGAAACACATGCGATGAGTAATTCATCTAAAATCAATCTATACCACTTATCAATTGCTTGAGGCGTTTTTACAGCTTTAACGGGCGCAGGTTTCTTCTCTTTCTTGGATCTTGAAAATAATCTCTTGAAGAATCCCTTCTTCTCCTCTATTACGATTTTTTCCTCAGCAACTTCACGCTCTTCTTTTACTTCTCTTTGAAAGACTTGGATTGTTGGAAGATATTTTAAATATTTCTCAAAAGCTTTTACATCCTCTAATTTTAGCTTCAACAAAGTTTCTATCTCCTTCATATTAATATCGTCTAAAGGTGTAAGTAGCCCAACCCAACCCTCAGCGTCTGTAGTCTGAGAATTCACAACAATGAAATTTATTTCAGGAGAAGATATAGCGTGTTTTCCAGCAAGTCTCATATATTTCAATATATGGGGGTTATTCGCATCCATTAATGGAGTACACTTCTTGAATTCTTTATGAACTGTAGTTGAATCTTTAGCTTTTAATAGTGATTCAAACCGATCTTTTTTGGATGTGTCTTTCATCCATGAAGCGTAATAGAATATAGAAGAATCCTTGAAATAAGGTATTGGAACTGCTTGATTAGGTTCCCCTACAGCTTCCCCTATGAAGTTATTTGCAACTATCTGTGCTAATAAGCCATTTTCATTAGAATGGAGTATTTCTTGGCTGTTATCCCACTTCTTTTGAGTTGTTGAAAATATTGTTTGACACATCGCAGTTTCCATTAGAAAAACTATCCACCAATTTGGGATGATATTTAATTTATCAGAAATGTATGCTAGATGGTGTCGAATGAAGTAATCTGCTACCAATGATGCAGCAATTTGCTTAGCAACTCCTCTATCCATCAAATAATAGTAACGTTTTCTGAGCATCGAAGCAACTCTATATGAAAAAGCTACAATGTAAGTTAGTTCATACCATATCTCATCATTAGTTATGTTCAAGTTTATCCAGAATTCTATAATCTCTCTCCTTCTGGCATCATCTTCAAGTTCAAATTTTACTTCTGATGACATTATTATATAATCAGCTGTATATAGAGCAGATACTATCAAATTCTTTGGCTTCGAATATTCTTGTTCGAATTTTTCGACCATCTCTGAATTTAAATTTCGATACCTTTCAAACAATTGACGAAGCTGATGAATTCTTACAGTTTCGAGATATTCCTTCTCTAAGAATTGAGTGATACTCTCTTTCATATCTATGATAGAGAATTCATAAAAATTAAACTTATCGTAAAGGTAAACTTATTTTATGAGGCAATAATTTGTTAAATAGCGTGAATTATGATGAAGGTTTTACCGTTTGAGCCTATGGCAATGTAAAGAACGGCACCTCTGAGTTTACGCTACTCTTTATTTTATTCTAAACCATCAGCTTTGCTGTATTTATTCCAAAACCTTCGATAGAGCCTGCCTGTACCTGTTTCGATTGGAAGATTGCTTATATTATTTATCCATTCACCTGTTAACTTTCGGCTTTCTTTAAATGAATCTGCTGTAATTTTCTTCATTTTTGTTAAATCAGCTTTTGTTGGTTTTACTGGTAAACCTTTGAGAATTGTATTAACCTTTTTAACATATTTTTTCTCAAACTTATCTCGATCTTCTTTGTATGTTCCTAACCTTTTTTGGTAGTCTAATAAAACCAATCGGTGAAGTTTCTCATGTTGCCACCAGAGAGCTTTCTCATTGTATTTTTCATCTCCCAAAATTGGTTTTTTACTGAATCCTGCATTAGGCAAGAATACAGGTTTGAATGTACTTGTACATGGGCTTGATGTACCTGTAACCCAGTGAACTTGTATGTTTTTTTTCAGATGAGAAACTATGGAACCTGTAGATTGACTAGGCACAGTCATACCTGTCGCATGTTGACAAGGACTCTTAGCAGAAGCTTTTGAAGCTGACCAAGTAGCTTCTTCTTCTGGTTTAACATTGTGATTTCTAAGAACTTCCATCACGTCTTCTGGAGTTATCTTTCCTTTGTTTCTTAGGAGAAGAGCTGTAGTACATTGTTGCCTGTCAAATCCTTTTGCAAAATATTGTGATCTAGGTTGAGACTCTTTTACAGCATGATAAATGCGGAATTTAGGGATAAAATTATTAGCAAAATGGAAATCATCTTTGCTTTTACAATAACCTTTGTTGATGGCATGATCTATTAGCTCTGGATGAATAAGGTCATAGTCGCTACCTATTGAGAGAGTGTTGGATATTGTTCGTATTCCTTTCACTTTCTCTGCTATCCAAAACCTATCAGCTGTTTCCAGAATCCAAGCTTCTTTTGAATCTGCAATAATGAATGAATTATGATAATCACGACCTTTGACTCCATAAGTACATTGCCCTCCTTGTCCGTATTTCTCTAAAAGGTCGGTTATTGTTTCAAGTGCTTCCTTTGCAGTTTTTGATCGCTCTAGTGCTAGACGTATCATATCCATACCAAGTAAACCGTTGTCGCGGATAGGTTCCTTGCTCCAAACAGCTTCATTACCTATAGTTACTCCAAACTCATTACTGCCCATTTCACAACCAAACATCCAGAATGGTTTCAATAAAAGAACATCGTATGTTTCTTTTGCTTGTGGAATTGTGATATAGGTACATTTAACCTTGGCATTAGCACCATGCTTTTTCCCTTTAACATATTCAATATTATGAACCTCATTAGGAACACGATTTGAATTTTTACCTAAAATAACACTACCATCTTTGGTAGACTTACCTACTGCAACTACTGTGTCACACATCAAGTAATGTTAAATCTAACTTACTAAAAAAGAATTTGCTCTCCCAACTTAAAAATTTAAAAAGTATGAATTAAAGTAGCTATTGTTTTCATCCCTTGAATCCAATCTTCTATTATCAGATTCTCATTAGGTGCATGAGCATTCCCATCTGGATGACCCGTTCCTATAGAAACACATGGAATATTCTCGAAAAGATACATTGGTCCAGATCCACCTACAAGGGGCCACACAATTGGTTCATGTTTGTAAACATCTCTAAAGGTTTGAATAATGGCTTGAGCAAAAGGGGTTGTACTCTTTGTTTTTGCAGCAGGATACCCATCCCAACTACTAATTTCTATGTGATTGAACTGAAGTGCATCTAGTTGTGCTCTGATTTTACTAACTAAATCTGTTGCGTCTTGTCCAGGTACAAGCCGACAATCCACTTTTGCAAATGCTTCATTAGGAGTTACAGTTTTACTACCCTCTCCTTGATATCCCGCCCAAAGTCCACAGATGTTTAGAGTTGGTTCAAGGAAATATTTCTTTTTCATATCTAAACCAGATAAACCCATTCGGAATGATTCAATTCCAAAAGTTTCTTTCATTTCCTTTTCTTTTAGATCAAACTCCTCAATTTCCTTTAGTTCATCTTCAGTTGGTTCAGGTATGTTATCATAGAATCCTTGGACTAAGACAACATCATCACGGTTCTTCAATTGGGATAACGCCCAAGTTAATTCATATGCAGCATTATCTACAAATTGTGTATATCCACTGTGGACATCTCTTTCAATGGTTTTTGTTCTAAAATGCATATAGAGAATCCCCTTTACACCTAGGTAAATTTGTTGAATCCCTTCCTTGGTACGTCCGCCGAACTCCCAAACACATCCATCAGCATTAAGAGCAAAATCTCTGTTGTTTTCAATGAAATAAGGCAAATTGGGAGAACCGATTTCCTCTTCTCCTTCTATAAGAAACTTGATGTTAATTGGAGGTTTGTCATATATTTTATTGTAAGCTTTAATCGCTTGTAGTCGGCAGACGATTTCTCCCTTATTGTCAGATACACCTCTAGCAAAGATTTTACCATCTCTGATAGTGGGTTCGAAGGGAGGAGATTCCCATAAATCTAAAGGATCCTCAGGTTGAACGTCATAATGATCATAAAACAGAATTGTTTTATCGGCACCAACATTCATTTCTGCACAGAAAACGGGTTTTGTAGGTGTTTCACCAATAAAATAGTCAAACCCTGCATCACTAAATATCTTTGAAAGATATTCAATAGCTTCATCATGACCAGTGTTTTTTGCAGCAACACTAGGTATTCGTAGTAAATCAAAAAGAATGTTCTGACTTTCTTGTTTTCTACCATCAATGTTTTCAAAAACATCATTAATGCTCATGAGAAGAAAAAAGGTTCTAGTTTTAAAAGGATTGTTGGGAAAAAACAGTGTTAAACCTAACGATTTAACTCATCCAACCAATCAATCATTTTTGTTTTACAATTTGAGCAAGTATGAGCTCTTTCGACCCACATCAGAACGTGTTCTCTATGCCCATAAACTCCACAACAAGGCATTTGAACAATTTCTTCTTTTTCAGCAGGTTGTAAGTCTAACAAACAGATAGCACATCTAGGTCTATTCGCATCACAGTTAGGACATTTCTCGTCATTTTCATCAAGATCCTCTCCACAATCGAAACATTTGATGTAAGTTACAGATTTCAAACCAGTTTGTTGATTCACAAATTCATTATACAGTTCTCCTAGTAAGTCTATTACTTCAATTAAATTCCCAACATCGTAAAACGTTACAACAAAATATTTTCGATTAACCATGATTAACTCAAGATTTGACGATAATGCAATTAACTTCTGAGTTATTCTTGAATTCTGGTATAGAGATTTAACAAGTAAATCGTCATTAGAATTTATGAGGAACTGATCATTAAGATCTTCAAAACTATCTTGACCTTCTTTCTTAGCTTTATCCTCAAAAGATCTTATTGAAACCTTAAAGGGATGAATTTTCTTGAAAAGTCCATCTAGAACTATACTACCATCTCGTTCATATCTGATAAAAAACTGCAAAAAGAAAGGATATTTGGTCTGTTTTGAAGAATCAAATGATAATCTAAATTCATTGTTAATTTCTGTTATTTTAACATCTGGAATATCTAAACTCCGTAAAGATACCTTGATGTTTGTAGCAAATAACAGATTCTCTGTTTTTACAGATCTCTCTTCATCGTTTAGTGCTTCTCTCTTCAGTTCTTCTTCTATTTTTGCAATATAACCATCAATTGTGTATGTGATTACAGATTCAGCTTTTAGTCCCGAATCCCCATAAATTTTTCTTTGTTCTGAACGCAAATCCTTCGATTCTTCCTCTCCAAATGCTATAAAGATGCCAAAACCTGCCTCTTTTTGTGCAGGTCCAAGTATTTTATCCATAAAATTAACTTGTTTCTTTTTTCTCTCTGTCATTGTCTAATTATTTATTTTCCCAACTTATATACTATCGCATATACTGTTCTACTTATGAAATTTCTGAAAACCTTAAGAAGTACGACATGAAGAGCAATTCATGCCTGAGTTAGATAAACGAAAGTACAAGTTTGATACTCTGTGTGTTCATGCTGGACACGATGTTCTAAAAACAAATACTATCGCTCCTCCTATATATCAGAGTGTAGCTTATCCATTTGAGAGTGCTGAATATGCTGCTAAACTCTTCCGTTATGAGATCGAAGGTCACATGTATGGAAGAATGGATAACCCTACGAATGCTATTTTTGAGGAGAGACTTGCAGCTCTCGAATTAACTGACAAATCTCTAGCCACATCTTCTGGCATGTCTGCAATTTTTATTGCTTGCTTACAACTTTTAAACAAAGGAGATAGTTTCTTAAGCCCTAGTAAAATTTATGGCGGTTCAAACAAACTCTTTTCTGAAACATTTCCCAAAATGGGTTTTCAAGCGAGGTTTGTCTCTAATCCAGAGAACATAGAAGATTGGTCTGAAGCTATCAGTTCAGAAACTAAGTTTCTCTATGTTGAAACTCCTTCTAACCCGAATCTGTTTGTTGCAGATATTCCTGCTCTAGCAAAATTAGCTCATGAGAACGAGCTACCTCTTATTGTTGATAATACAGTTGCTACTCCTGTTCTTCAACAGCCAGTAAAATTAGGTGCAGACATAATTGTTCATTCAGCAACTAAGTACTTGAGCGGTAACTCTACTTGTATATCTGGTGTAGTTGCAGGATCAAGTGAGTATATAGATGAACTAAGAGAAAAAGATTATAGAAATATCGGTCCTTCAATCAGCCCCTTCAATAGCTGGTTATTACTTCTTGGAATGGAAACCTTAAGTCTCCGAATGAAGAAGCATTGTGAAAATACCCAAGCATTTGCAGAATATCTTGAAGATCATTCCAAAGTTGAAACAGTTCAATATCCAGGACTGAAAAGTCATCCTCAACATGAATTAGCAAAGAAGCAACTATCAGGATTTAGTTCTCTTCTTTCATTTGTAACAAAAGGGGAACTTCTAGATGCAAAAAATGTAATTGATGCGTTTGATTTAATTATCCACACTGGTCATCTCGGTACTACAAAAACCCTAGCTACACATCCAGCTTTCACCACTCATCAACAACTTACAAAAGAAGAGCGATTAGCAATAGAAATACCTGATACAATGATAAGAATGTCAATAGGTCTTGAGGATATTGATGATTTAATTGAGGATATGGATCAAGCTCTCTCAAAAATAGTATGAATAAAGGAAAAGAAAAAAGAGTTGTTAGAAATCAAATGCATTGATTTCATCGAGTGTGTTGTAGGTGTTTTCAACAGCTTGACGTACTTGTTCCTCTGTTTTTGCACCTGTACAAACAAGATTTCCAGATTGGAACAATAATAGTACTGTTTTAGGTTCAGCTAATCTATAAATCAAACCTGGGAATTGTTCTGGTTCATACATGGAGTGCTCAAGCCATAATGCAGCTAACTCTAAGTTAATGGTTCTGTGATTGAAATGACCAGAAGCAACGATATTTTGAACAATGATTTCTGGTTCTTCGGTAATTTTTGTTCCAACTGTACGGAGTATTTTAATCATTTGTAGTACTCCTTCATGAACCATTTGTGTGGATTTAGCTCCAGTTAAAACTAGTTTTCCAGAACTGAAAACAAGACTGGAAATCTTTGGATTCTTAATCTTTAGGATGAGACCTGGAAATGTTTCAGGATTATAACTGACGAAAAGTTCATCATCATCTATCAAAGTTTGGTACGAAGTAACAAGATCAATGGTTGTAAAAAGATTGATACTTGCAACAACATTTTGTATTACTATTCCAAAATCAAGTTTAGGGGCCATTTTGATATTCCAACTCTAAGTTATTTATATAAGATATGTGCAACAAATCAACATCGCTTTATAAAGCTTTTTGCAAAAGTGAGAAATCAAACTATCAATCTTTAACAAATAGAATGGGTAAGAGTAGCTTCTACTCTATTTCCGGTAAAATTGTTTTTTTCATTATTCTACTTTAATGCTTTGCTAATTTATGCAAGTACACTTAACAGTTGAAATTTCTGCTGCAATAATTTTCTTCATTATCTCCTTAACTTGATTTGTCTTTTGTTCAAAAATTCCTACAACTTCTTCATGGGTTATTTTTTCTTGCATACCCGCACCAAAGTTAGTTATGAGACAGAGAGTTGAATAACACATCTTCAATTCCCTTGCCAGAATTGCTTCAGGAATTGTAGTCATTCCTACTAAGGTTCCACCCATCTTTTGATACATAGTGACTTCCGCTGGTGTTTCAAATCTAGGTCCTTCAGAACAAACATAGACTCCCTTTGTGTAAACCATCTCTCCTATGTCCTCAACAGCTTTAATATACATATTTCGAAGATTTGTGCAGTAAGGATCAGTATAATCTAGATGTACAACACCCTTTCTGATGGAACCATCTTCAAACTTAACTTTTGTAGTCCCATCGAAAAATGTCAGCGGTCTAACCTTTGTCATATCAATTATCTGGTCAGGCACCACAAAATCTCCTGGTTTAATGCTTAAATCAATAGAGCCTACTGCATTTGTAGAAAAGATTTTTTTCACACCTAGACTGTAGAGAGCATATATGTTAGCTCTATAATTTATGAGATGAGGTGGAACGGAATGTTTTGGTCCATGCCGAGGAAGAAAATAAATCGTTTTTTCCTTATACATAGTTTTCTTAATAGTGTCTACTTTCCCATATGGGGTTTTGACGGATACCTTACTTGCTTTCTTGATTAGATCATAAACCCCTGATCCACCAATTATAGCTATTTTTTCAGACATTATCCTTTGTTTACACTGAAATTAAAAGAACTTTTCGCATTTTTAATGAAAAAACAGTGATTTATTGCAGGATTCTTTATTTTTACTTCCTTGGTGCTATTATTTCCACTACTTCAATTGATTTCCAATGAATTCTACACCCAATGTGCTGACTGATAGCTATTGCAGCCTCCTTATAGTTGGGAAACTTTTCTTTAAGTGTAGTTAATAGCACTCTCTTCATCTGTTTGAGATATGTTTCAACTTCCGTAATAATTTTCTCTGAAACTAATCCAAAACTAGGGATAGTTACAATTGAATTCTTCTGAATGAGCTGTTTAATTTTAACTTCTGCGAGTACTCTTGTTACTTCTTTAGCTGAATAAGCATGTAATTTTTCTTCAACTTGTTGTAGAGTGATAAGGCTTTTTTTCTCGTTTAAATCAGAGCATATCTCTCCTATAATTTCCATGAATTTAGGTAGTCTTTCTTCAAAGTCTGAATAATTGCTCTCTAATATTTTCACTAGTTCACTAGAAGGAACCGTTGTTCCAATATAGGGTAGTAAGATAACATCTCTTAAGTCGGTGAAATTTGGTAAGATGTTTTGATCTACTAAATACAGAATTGGCATATTTAGCTTAGATAGTTCTTTCATCTGGCTCTTCTTCTTTTGGATGTACTTTGCTGTGTAAAACCCTACAATCTCCACATATATGTTTTTTCCACCTCTTTCAAGTAAGAAATCTGGGATATACATTTTCTTACCTATGATAAGTGCATCTGGCTCTGGTTGAGTTTTCCATCCTTGATAGTTCTTCCATGTTTTCAAGAATCTATCTTCTATTTTTGAATCAATCTCAGGCTTAATTGTATCATCATCTTCTGTTCTGAATGTGGGGAGAACAGGTAGATTTTTTGAATTTAAAGTAAAAACCGCTTTTCTTTTTCTTGGCATTATAATTGCTTGAAGTTGAAACTCAATTTTTTCCTTTAGCAAATTTCGTATAATATACATGGCAACATTACTGATGTTCTTACCCCATCCTCCTTTCTCTTTAAACATCTCAAGCGGAGGAATTATAGTTAAAACATACCCATCTCCCTCCAAAGCTATTTCTGTAAAAACATAATTTCTCTTAGAAATATAAACAACATTCTTCGCAATATAACCTGGAAGTTTGGGAGTTTTAATTTGTAAATCTAATGCATAAGCTAAAGTGGTTTCTATAGCATCATAATTATACCATCCGATGACCTTAGCGGTTTCAACAACCTCTCTTTTAACCAATTTTCTTTCAGAATCAACATCGTGATAAAGGAGTTTATCTAGCGAATTTTTCGGAATTTTGAGATTCTTCTCAATCTGTTTGATTATTTCTTCTCTTTCAGCTAATTTAACATAACCCTTATTGTTTCTGTTTACAATTTCAAAAACAACTGATCTGATCTGAGCGGCAGACATTCTGCTAATATCTTTGTTTATATCACTTGCTTGTGTCAGGAACTTTGCTATATCTACTGACCCCTCCTTTGATTCTGTCCCTACTTTCACCTCTAGTCCCACTATTTCGTTAATAGTTTGACTCTGGAATTGGTAATATCTGTTTAATGAGGTTAACAAAGCTTTAGAGATTTTTTCAGTAATAAACAGACCTTCTAATGATTCTAAAGGTATTTCTGACCTTTTCTTGAGCAAATTATCTTCAAGTAGATTGATAAAAGTTTGAACCCTGTTATTATCCTCGTATTTTAGATAGAAAGGTAAAAATACAGCAGTAGATCCTGATCCGCGTATGTCAAACTCAAAATCTGATAGTGCAAGTCTCATTATATCACATCAGCCTTCTTTCTTCGTTTTACTGTCCCTGTTTCTATCGTATCAGGTGTAACTAATTCATAGAGGATCGCTTCTCCTTCCTTCGGTCTAAGAATTCTCCCTAATCTCTGTATAAACTGTCTAGCTTGTCCAGTACCACTTACGATAATACCAACATTAACAGACCCACAATCCCATCCTTCATCAAGAACTCTTCCAGTTACAATCTTAGTGTATTCTCCTAAACTAAACATATTCAGGATCTCCTCTCGTTCAGAGCTCTTTGTTTCATGTGTAATAATTGGTATCAGATGTTTCCTTCCAATAGAGTACACCATATCATTGAATTCAGAAAATATGATCATTTTGTCTTTACTGTGTTTATCTAATAATTCCTCCATCTTGTCTAGCTTAGATTGAGACGAATAGACAATATTTCTTGCGATTCTATGAGCATCCAGAGCTTCTTTCGCTTCCACGTCTTGATTGACTCTAAAGATAAGATAGCGTTCATAATCTTCTGGAGAACGTATCTGAATTTTTCTTTTCCTCAAATATCCTCGGTATATTCCCATCTTTTTGTCATATTGCACCCTCTCCTCTTCAGTTAGTGGGACTTTTACTGTTTTCAGCTGGTGTTTTGCAATAAAACCGTTTTCAGCTAAATCAGAAATCTTAGCTACAATAATTGGTTTTCCAATAAATTTGAAAAGTAACTCTTCCCCCTTGTCAGATCTGTCAGGAGTAGCAGTTAATCCTAACCTATATTCAGCTGGAAGCCCTTCAAGTACCTTAATTGTTTCTTTTGCTGCTGCATGATGTGCCTCATCTAGAATTACCAAATTGAATATTTTTCTGAATAAATTGAGATTTAGTCTCGCACTATCATATGTAGTAACAGTGATTTCCTTAATTTCTTTGACATTATCTCCTACTTGACCAATCATATTTTTTAATAAAGAGGTATACTTAGTCAAATGATCAATCCATTGATACAGCAAGTTTTTTGTGGGAACGATAATTAGTGTTTTCTGTTTGAGTTTTTCGATTATCTTGAAACCTATGATTGTTTTCCCTGCTGCTGTTGGCAAGATTACAACCCCCCTACCTTTGTTTTCAGAAAATTCAGAAATAGCTTGTTCTTGATAAGGCCTAAGATCTAGCTTAAGTTTCATTCTAGTTACATATTCATGAGTAAGAGCTGAATCCTTTAAGATATCAGTAATTAATGTTACATTTTTTTCTTTAAGGATGCTAGTAATTTCTTTGTATTTGTGGGGTGCAGCTCGATATTCATTCTCTTTTTTGGGATTTATTTTCATTATCTTTAGTAGAGCTGAGTCTGTTATCTCTTCTTCAGCTTCGATTATTAAATCAAATCCTACTCTGAAACGAATTGAGAGCTTTTTCATCTTTCCGCATCCTACAGTTATTTAACATGATTTACATATAAAAAGTAAAGAAAAAAATAGTAGAAAGAATTAAACTGAGAGTTTTCGAGGATTCAAATATAAGTTAGATTCACTATCATCTAATTTAACTTTAGCATCTGTAATCCTGAGTTCTTTTAGAGCTTTCTTGATATTTTTCTTGATATTTTTATGGAAACGAAGTGTAGCGCTAAATAGAATTAACATATTGAAAAATGTCTTGTCATTTGCTAGTATTTCATCGAAAATATCGATTTTGAATCTTCCACCCAGGTTCATGAATTTACCATCAATTTTGGCAATAACCTTGTTGTGAATATCTTTGATCATCCAATCGCTTCCGAAGGTAAGCCTTTTGTCATCTATCACAAATATTTGAAATATATCATTTTCATCAAGAAAACTGAAACCGAATACTTCTCCTTGGAATCTGGGGAAATGGGCCAATCTCTTGATTCTGTATAGATTTCTGGTGTGCTTGAAAATACAAACATATGATGGACAAGGTTCCTTAGATGCGTGAGAATTTGCGAAACTTTCTCCTTGCAATCTTTCTATACTTCCTCGCCAATAACCACCACTTGAGAACATTTTCATGACAAATCTTCTCTCAAGAGGGTCTTTATCTTTCCATAGTTTTTCTCTTTGACCAAGAAAACCATAAGGTTCACCGTCTTTTTTAACCTCACCAATCATATCCATGTCACGAGTCCATTGGCGATCTTTTTGAGCTCTTTGAGCATCTAAACGAATACCCCATTCTTCTCGGTGCATTTTAGTTCTCCAAAGGTCAACATCGAAGTGAGCATAAACTACTCGTTCTTCTTTTTTCTTCTCTTCTTTTTTCTCTGTAGATTTTGCAGCTACAACTTCTGGTTCTTCAGCTGTAACTTCTTCCACTTCTACTACGGATTCTTCTTCAACGCTTTCTTGTGTCATTTTCTCTTCTTCCTCTTGCACGAACATGTCGTCATCCAATTTGTTCTCCCTCTGAGTCATATCTTCTTCTTTGTCGAATAACTGAGCATTTTCAGATTGAGCATCTTCCATCTCATTTATCTCTTCAACAACATCTTTTACTGTCTCTTCAAAGCTACTCTGTTCTTTTTCTTCAGACATTTTTATCATCCTTACAGCTTATTATAATAGACTCAATACTTTAAATTTTCTATGTTTCTTCTAGATTAGCTAGAAAAGTTTCACTTTTTGTTTAATTCTTTCAGAATTTTAGCCAAAATAGGCAAGGTTTCAATAATGTCCCCCTCAACATAATAATCTAATTGTCCATTGTATAGGGTAGGTGTGAGATTGAAAAGTGCCTTTTTTGTTGTAGGGGGTGGAGATAAAAGAATGTTAGCAGCTGGAAAAACTTCTAAACTAGTAGCAACCCCTACAGCTATCTCACTTCTGTTTGCAACTCTTAATGCTGAATTATAAACGTCCATGTCTAAAGGTTCTCCAAAAAGTATAACTTTAGGTTTTAGAGGATTTTCGCATTTAGGACACAAGGGGTATTTGTCTGGTTTAATATGTTTTTCGTAATTCATTTGCTCCTCATGAGAACATCTAATACAGTGCATTATGTCAGGATTACCGTGTAATTCGTAAACATTTATAGATCCAGACTTTTGATGAAGACCATCAATATTCTGTGTAGCAATGTGCACCTTGTCCCCTCCTTTTATCTGTTGAATCTCTGTGATAGCGTGGTGACCTTTATTGGGTTCCACAGGTTGAAAATCTTCATAAATTATGCGAAAGAACTCCCAGACTTTCTCAGGGTTTCTTCTAAAAGCACTAATAGTTGCTACCTCAAAAAGGTCGTATTTTTCCCACAGTCCTCCTTCGGAACGAAAATCGAGAATGCCACTATGAACACTTGTACCAGCACCAGTGAAGAAAATGATTGTATCTGCTTCTAACATGTGTTTGGCAATCATTCTTATGATATCGTCATTTGTATCCATAAGGTTCACTCCGTAACTCTGTCCGAACAAAGTCATGATTATATTTGTAGAGGTTATATTTAATATTTTAAGCTCTCATAGGCCATAACACCTAAAGCAGTCCAGAAGGCTGTTTAAGGTTTTGTAAGTCCATTCAGAAAGATTTACATGTGTCTAGTTTTTAGTGGGTTTATGGAATATCATTTAACCACTCCAATACCTCCTGAGGAACTGAAAAAAATTCAGATTGGGGATATAGTATACCTTACAGGTACAGTTATCACTGCTCGTGATGATGCTCATCTTAAAGCATTAGGTCTCCATAATGAAAATAAAGAACCACCTGTGAATTTTACAGGAAATGGACTTTTCCATTGCGGTCCAGTAATGAAAAAGAATGAAGAAGATGAATGGATAGTTGTTGCCGCTGGACCAACTACATCCGCAAGAATGGAAATATTTCAAGATGAATTCATTAAAGCATTTCATCCTGGAATCATCATAGGTAAAGGTGGAATGGGAAAAAGAACTGCGAAAGCATGTCAAGAGGAAACTTGTATCTATGGTTACTTCACTGGTGGAGCAGCTCTATTAGCAGCCGACAGAATAAAGAAGGTAAGAGATGTTTTTTGGTATGATGAACTAGGAATGCCCGAATGCTTATGGGTTTTCGATGTTGAAGAGTTTGGACCTCTTACTGTTACCATTGATACTCACGGTGGAAACTTTACTGAAGATTCAAAGAAGAATATTGCTGCAAATCGTGATAAGATTTTGCAGGAGCTGAACTAGTATGAAGGATATAGTACAAGTAGTAGAAGATACAGCTGCACAATTACTAAAAATCGCTGCAACAATATTACCTACACAGGTAAAAAACACATTGATCACAGATGAAGTAGAGACAAAAGGTCGTTTAGGTAAGTCTCAATTACATGCAATTAATGAAAATGTTCACATCGCTGAAATTCAAAGTAAACCTATGTGTCAGGATACTGGACTTGTAGCATTTTTCATTAAAATCGGTGATAAATTCCCAATTAGATCCGAAGTAAAAACAGCTCTGATAAAAGCAACAAAGAAAGCAACTTCTAACATCCCTCTCCGACCTAATGCTGTAGATATGTTCAAAGGTAACACAAAAAACAATGTTGGATTAAGGGGATATGTTCCTTGGTTCTATATTGATTTAGTAGAAGGAGATAAGTGCGAAATCATTGCCCTACCTAAAGGTGGAGGATCCAGTAATGTTGGAAAAATGAAGATGATACCACCAGGAAAAGGTATCAAAGGTGTCAAAGAATTTGTAATTGAAGCAGTAGCTGCTGCAGGACCTTCTAGCCTGTCCGCCATATACAGTTGGCGTAGGTGTTGGAGGTGGTGAGGATATGTGTATGAATATTGCTAAGAAAGCTCTCTTACGACCTCTTTATGAATATCATGAGGATGAAAAGATAGCAGATTTAGAAAAAGAGATGCTACAAATTTTGAACAGACTTGAAATTGGTGCTATGGGCCTTGGAGAAGGACCTTCAGTATTAGATGTTCATATGGAATTCGCAGCTCGGCATCCTGCAAGTTTACCTGTAGGTGTTGTAATATCTTGTTGGGCATTAAGGCATGCTAGTGCAACAATAGACAAAGAAGGAAACGTTGAGTGGCATCCTCATTAAACTTTTATTGTTTCTTCTTTTAACTTCCTTTGTTCTTGTTTTTCCTTAATTCTCTGTTTTTTCTTGTAATTTCTGTATCTCTTGAAAACAAATGCTCCGGTTGTTAATACCAACATTAGGATGTATATTATTTTTAATGCACTTGATGAACTCAAATCTGCTCCAATCTTAATTCCATGTATAACACCAAATATCAGAGCCACATAGTTTAATCCATGAACATATCTCCAGAATTTAGGTATTCTTCTCTGGAAAAAACCTGCTAAAGTTGCAAGAAGTATTAGGTATAAAGAGGGGGCTCCCGCAAAGGTCATAAAGGAAGACAAACTGTCAAAATTGGGAAGGAACAAAGAAGCATTTTTGTAGAATATCACAACGAAAATAGGATGTAATGTTACCAAACCTAGTGCTGTTAGAGCAATGATGTGATGAACTTTCTTGAAGGGCTTTCCAAATACTTGGAATATCTCCCGAGTAAAAGCTGCCATTATACTTGAAACAAACAATGATAGAAGCCCAAATAAAGCTAGAAATCTCAGAAATTCTTCTATGAATGGACCAAGAGACCTTAATATATAAATCAGAAATACTGTTAGGTATAAAACTGATAAAGAACTAATGAGTATGATTCGTTTTCCTTTTTTCTCCATACATAAAATCAGAGAAATTTGCATAAATCTTTTTCATAAAAATGACTGATTGAACTCACTGATTCAGAATTTATTGATCCATTTTGTATTCTGTAGTGGTATAGGATTCTTTGATACCTACTTCACCATTGATGTATTTTGTTGCAAATTGGCCACAATTTGTACCAATATCATTCTCTTCCCATTCACCTATGCTGATTTCAGCATCAAAACCTCTTTCTCGAAAAGATTTAACCAAAGGAAAGAATTCAGAATTTTCTTCAGTAATTCCACTCTTTAATTTATTTCTCTGTGCTTTGCTGGTTGGATTGACGGGTGTGAGTTTTATCCAATACTTTGAAGGATTAAAGTGCTTAAAAATTACTTCCGGATCAATTATAGAATCAGCTGCAACTGCAAAATTCAGGGTTATCCTTCTATCTCCTTCCTTAAACCATTTTTCACCATATTTAGAAATTTCCTCAAGACTCCAGATATTTTTTGTTATCCACTTATGTCTTACATTTTCATCAGTAGAGTGTATGGAAAATTGAAGCTGGAAATTACCATTTGGATAATACTCATCTTTTACTGAAATAAGTTCGTTTAGAAAATCTTCTCCTCCATTGGGTGCTATTGTACTTATACAAGGCATCAAACCTGGAGCGTCATAAATTTTTGGTAATTCTTTCAAGGCTTCTAAAACAGCTTTGTTCAAAGAAGGTTCTCCCATTCTAGCAAACTGAACCTTAAATTTCCCAATTGGAATTTTACCTTCTGGAAAACGAGCTCTAACCATATAATCAATTTCTTCTAACATCCCTTCTTTAGGGACATTACCATGGTAATACTCTCCTGCGTCACACATTAAACATCCAACAGGGCACCCGTACATGGTAGATATAACCAGAACCCATTTTTCTTTTCTAGGAATAGGAGGTTGTAGACTTTCAACAAATTCTACAATTTTATCTTCTTGTTTAGCTATGTAAAGAATTGCTAAATCTTCTTTACCATACTTGCCTAGAAGCTCCATGATATCCTTCTTTTTCTGCAATGTTTTTTACTGTTTCCATAGCAACCTTCATTCCATCCCCCATAGCTATTGATACTTGTCTGAAATTATTTTTGTTAACGTCACCAATAAAGTAAAGTTTCGAATCTGATTTTGGATTAGTGTATTCAGAGATTATACCTTCAGAGAGAAAATCGTAATTTGGTTTTCTACCTATAGCAACTAAAATCAAGTCTTTTATTAGAGTAACAAGATTCCCCTCCTTCTCGATTTCAAGGTGTATTTTATCTTCTTTAAGCTCTATTTTCTTTATTACATGATTATTGAGAACAACAATGTTCTCTGTACTCTTCACTCGTTTTTGTAAAATTGGAAGACTCGATGTTTTGGCAGTTCTACGTATAATTGAAATTTTATTCGCTGCATTTTGAAGATTTAGCGCATAGTCGTAAGCTACATCCCCACTCCCTATTATACCGATATTTTTTTTGTCTATAAACTGTTTAACATTATAAATTTCATAAAACAATTTTCCATTCAAATTAGCTTCTTCTTCACCTTCAACATCTAGCTTCTTCGGGATAGATCCAGTACCTATGATGAGATATTCGCTTATTATTTCTGTTTCAGCTGTTTTGGTTATGTACTTATTACCAATTTGCTCAACGGTTAGCACTTCCTCCAGAACGATTGGAACTCCAACTTTTGTCAGTTGTAATTGAAATGATTTAGCGAAATCTAATCCAACCACACCTTCAGGATATCCTATGAGGTTTTCTACAAGATTAGCATTCTTAATTGTTCCTCCTATTTCTTTAGAAACAAGTATTATTTCTATTCCTGATCTAACTAGTTGAATCGCAGCTGTCGCACATGCAGGTCCTCCACCAATCAAAGCAACTTTTGTTATTAATTTATTTTTCATTGATTATTTCCTCTGTTGATACACATGTTCCAAAACCATGTGATATTGCTCTTAGAGCTCCTATATGCAGTTCTTCTGTATATGTAGCTGTAGCATCTACCACAAAGAATACTTCAAATCCTCTCATGAATGCATCTCGTGCAGTTGTCTCGCAACAAAGATGTGTCATCACTCCAGTTATGATAACTTGTTCAATATCATTATCCTTGAGTATAGCTTCAAGTTTCGTCTCATAAAATGCGCTGTATTGGCTCTTCTCTATAATTTCTATTGCTTGCGTGTTTAGCAAATGGGCGATTTTAGATAGATTATTCTCAGGTTTAATGTTGTCTTTCCACCATCTATTCATTGTACTCGATTCGTTTTCAGTATCTAAATGTCTGGAGAATATTATCTTGTTTCCCAACTTTTGAATAATCTTAGAAATCTCTTGGATTGGGGCTATTGTGTTTATTGAAGAAGGAACGAAAGCATGAGACTCTTCATTAACGAAGTAATCTTGCATGTCCAGAACTAGAAGCGCTGCTTTCTTTAGATTTAGTTTAAAAGGACGATATGTTTTAATTTTCTTGCACTCATCTAACCAATAGTTGACCTTCTCCTCTCTGTTTTGTTCAGTTAGATAGATTTCCTTCATCATTAAGGAAACAATGTCTTACCCTTTAATAATGTTGTTTTGCAGAAAATGTCACAACTTGTGACCTCTTTCTGTGTTCAATCCTTTTTAAAAGGGATGCTGATGTTAAGATAGGTGCAAAAAAATGACCCAAAAAACAGCAATAAAAATGAAAATCCAAAAAGAACTCAAGATAGAGAGATATAATGGACTAAAAACATACATCCTCCTAAAAGGTTCTCTCTAAAATTCCATTTTTCTTATCTCGAAGAGATAAATAAGCTCTCTTTTATTTATACCCAAGAACACTCTCACCATCTGGTGTTTTCTTTGTACGAAAACCTACTGAATTTAGTCTATTTTGGACACCCTTCACAAAATCTTTCCCTCGATATTTTGAGCCAGGGTTACCCACATAATGTAATAATCTTCCTCTAGGTTTTAGAATACGATACAATTCCTCATAAAACTCTTCAGAATACAACTCACCTGCGAAAGAGAATCGAGGAGGATCATGAAGAATGACACTAAAGGAATCGTTATCGAATTTCTTAACTGAATCTGCTGCATTTTCATTGATCAATTTGATTGTTCCCCGTTCAATACCATCAAATAGTTCTCTTGAATAAGGATTGAATCCAGCTATCTCCAATACATTGGGGTCTTTCTCTATAGTTGTGATATCTGCATTTTTCTTCTTAGCTTGAATCGCTGTGTATCCCAATCCTGTGCATATATCAAGCACTATATCTGACGATCTAACTTTCACATATTCTATTTTTCTTTCAGCATCTTCTAAAGGAGTCATATGTTTTGTTCGATGCATCCGAATCCCATCAATTTCTATAGTTGGAACTGTTCCTTTGATTGGTTCTAATTTGTAAAAACATTCATCAAAAAAAGCAATCTTTCTTGGTTTTTTTTCAAGTAAAAATGCTGCCTGAGCTTTCTCAAGTTTCTTAATCGTTTTCAGAGTATAAGTAAAATCTCCAATTTTGATATTGTCTCCCTTAAGATAAACAATTTGTTTAGTTAATCCAAGATCTAGCTTTACTTTAATCGAGGTTTTCCTCTTTTGATGCGCGTTAATAATCCTCTCAGCTTCAAATGAATCAATGATCATAGTAACTCTACTCTTAGAAGCGCTGTGTTTAAGTTTTTGTTGAAGTTAAACTTCTTATTTATTAAAATGCTGTTTCATAAGATGAAAACGAATTATACTTGAATCTCATACAATGTTTTTTCGAAGTCAACAATTACAAGATTCAATCTCAACATCCACACTTAAATTATTACAATAAACTGTCCAATTGCCAGATAAAGAGAAAATAACAATTTGTTGAACTGAATATTCTTGTATAGCTAAAGATACTATTCCGGTTGGTTCTATTACATACAATTTAATCCAAAGAACACGAGCTAGGAGCGAATCTGGAAATAGTACAGTTGGGGGCAAGATCTCATATCCTCCTGTTGGAAAAGTCACTTCCAGAGTGAAGATAACTTGTTCCCCAGTGGAAAAGTTACCGTTAACTCTGATTTTATCCAAGTCCCATTTTACAACATGATTCCCATCAATTTCATTTATGTAATGATCTCTTGTTACAAAATATGTTATAGGAATACTAGAGGCTACTACAACAAAAATCAGTGAAAGAGCTCCAATTAACGCCTTTCGGGATATTTGATAACTCATAGGAACACATTGGACATAGGCTTAATATTTCTTTCTTAGATTCTTAATTCCCCTGTTTTGTAATTTTCTTGTTCATCTTTCATAGGGTTTGTCTCGCAGTTTATCTGCAGTTCCGAGTTCTTCTGCTGCTTCTAGCCATCCCTTCTTCCCACCCTCAACATATGCTTCTAAAGGCATAGGAATGAATTCAAGTTTTTGAAGTTCATCCTTAGGGACAATTTCTCCTTTGCTCAAGTGATCTACTGAAGTTTTTATAACACTATCAAGAATTTTTGTAGGTTTGTGATAAATTTCCTGCCTATGATCATCCTCTGGTAACTGTGCCAACATCTTCAAGGATTCTGGAATGGGATAGGTTGCATATGTGCCAGCAGCGCCAATTGGTAATCCGCCAGCCCAAATCAGTTCGTTTTGTATTGCAAATTGCTCATATATTTTCAAAGCTAAATTATTATGATAATATTCAAGAAAACCAGCATTCGAAATTGCAAAAAGGTGGCGAGTCTTGTTTTGAATCTTACTTTGTTTGAAAGTTTCTGATATGATATCCATTAGTTTAATGGTCATATATGGTGCCTGATCTATGTAAAGTGGGGATGAAAGTAAGATGATATCACATTCATCTATGGATTTGATCATTTCTTCTATTCTTTCTTGTTTCCTTAGTGTCTTGTATACTTCAAAGGTCTTCACAACGATATTTTTCTCTTCAAATAAACTTACTACATATGAACCAATCGTGTGAGAGGCACTTTTATCTCCTCTTGGACTGCACATTAGAAATGTTAATTGCTTACTCATATTATGCACCAACCTCTCTTAGGCTTTCCTCAATTTTCTTCTTGATCGTAATTTCATCATCATCTGCATAAATTACTTGAGTTGAGTATTTTGGACAGAAGAGATTAAGTACATTCCTTTTAACTAATGTAGTAAAGATCTCTTCTTGGTTAGGATTAGGTTTATCTAAAATCCCGACTACTACTAGATTCGGATATTTATCATATCGCATCTCATGATGAATTTCGTTCTCATGAACACGGAAAAAAGGTGAAATTAAGCCCAATGATCTATCAACAGCTTTTTTCAGTTCGGCAGAATAGCCCCCGTAAGTGATAGGAGTAAGATAAACCAGAATATCTGATTGAATCATCTTCTTGGCAGTTTCTCTTCCAAAATCATCAATAATGCAAATTCCAGGTGTTTGAACCCAACACTTGAAACAACCCAAGCAAGGTTTAATCTCTTTATCATGAAGAATGATAGTGTCTCCTCTGATATCTTTTTGCTGGAATTCTTCAGAGATTATCTGGTTTACTTTAGGAATGAATTCGTCATCGGAACTCATTCCATTTAAAATTATGTAACTCATTAATTATCGGTAGATTTTTTTCTATAAATATCTATGCAAAAGAAGTTCTATCATTCGTAGTTAATTGATTGCTTATCTTTATGAAGAATCTGTTTCGTTATTCAACACTTTTAGTTTCAAGTGTTTTTCTAGCCCAAGATGCCAAGTCTTGATTGCTTATTTTTTCTGCTTGTTCAATACCTCTTTCCAAATAGGGAACTGATTTATCGAACTGATCCAATCTAATGAAGGTTCTACCAATCGAGATGGATCCTATTGCCTGTGCCATTTTAACTCCTATTTTTAACGCGGCTTCATATCCCGATTTATAGAATTCCATCGCTTTTTGATAATCTTTCTTTTTTATATGTAAGTCACCAAGGCTAAGGATTGAGAAAGGAACCCCAATTTTAAATCCTGCTTCATCTCTAAGTTTTAATGACTCCACCAAGAATTTTTCGGCCTTATCTAGTTCTCCCTTTCTTAGTTCTAAAAACCCTAAGTGTCTTCCGGCAAAGGACATCTCTATTGGATTGTTGGTGTTTTTAGCTAAATAGTATGAATTATTATACCACATACTTGCTTCTTCAAATAGCTCCCCTCTCTCAAAAAATAAACCACGATAGAAGTATGCCATGCTTAGGTACTTTGTGTTCTTAACTACCTCTAATATCTCAATTGCTTTGATAATATAGTCGATTGCTACATTAAGGTTGACAATTTTATCTTCGGGAGTTGAAACCTGTTTGTAATCCCAGGCTATAGCATATTGAATATTTAATCGAGCACATTCCACTGATTGAGCTTCTTGAATGAGTTTCTGACAAATTAGAAGTTTTTCCGAAACTAAATCAAAACTACTATCTTCCATCAGAATCTCAACAACTAGAACCTCACAATATAATAAGTAAAATTGTATCTTGAGATATTCCTCAAACCCTTCCTCAAGTACGACTGTTTCGCCTTTCTCTAATAATTCTGTAGCTTTCTTCAGATTTCCATTATGGTAGAACTCTTGAACCTTATCTAGAAATGCTTCAATGTCCTCTATCTGCTGCTCTCTCATTACTGTTAACATTCACACTAGCATTGAAATACTTTTTCCGTACAATAGAGAATTTATAGCTAAATTCTTGACAAATTCTTACTTCTGGTTCTTAGTTGGATTACCACAGTGACAACAATTGGAAATATGAGAATAACAGAGAAGTAGATTGCAAAGTAATTTGGTTCAGTATAGACCGCAGGTTCAGAGAGGGGATAAGGGTCGGTAACATTTGTCCAACTCTTGATGGAATAAGGACCTGAACCAGACCAGTCTGAATAAAAGTTTCCTTCTCTGGATGATTCTTCAAACCAGGTGTTTTCGGTATCTCCAAAGTCCATTGCTTGATCTGATCCATCCAAATCATTTTCAAGGAAATTATTGTGATGGATGATATTATGGTCAGACGAATCTAATCTCAATCCAGGTTCATAATACCTATTATTCCTAACAATGTTATTATAACTTATCTCACACTCATCAGAATTATAAAACACAATCCCTCCACCTGTATTCTCTATAATCGTATTGTTAATTAGTGAAATTGAATTTGAGTGCAGTACCATGATACCTGAGTATCGACTATTCTCAACTAGATTTGATCTTATTACTATGTGTTCACTCTTATATACTCTTATTCCCACTCTCCAGTTCTTGCAGATTATATTACTCACTTCAACATCTCTACTGCTTACAATCTTGATGGCATATCTGGTTGTGTGATTATATGCAATTAGTTTAAAATCGGAAATGATAATTTTCTTACAGTTGAATAAAGTGACTCCACAGAAATCTGGAGTACTGAGTTGGTTCCTGATTCCGATTTTATAACCATTAACTATGATAACCTGACCATATATGGGTTCTGTTAAATCGGTTCGTTTTAGTCCAAGAAAGAATCCTAGTTTATAATCATTTACAAAATTATCGTGAATTTCATACTCCAGATAATTCTCATAGTAATCGTCAGATAAATATAAACCTGTAATGAACAAATTGTTCTGGACTATAGTTATTTCTGGAGAAAGATGAACAGTTAGTGATGAAATACTAGATATAGCAGAATTATTTAAGACTGTAACACTATAGGAATTTGTCACAACTATTCCGTTCCATCCATTATTACTGTATGCATAATTTTGTTCGATTATAGATCCATTTGAACTTTGACAATAAATACCGGTATAACGATTGTTAATACAAATATTACCATTTACTCTTGAATTGTTGGAATAGCGAATTTGTATTCCTCCCCACCTACCATTTTCGATTACAATGTTATCTTCTAACTGAGAACCCATACAATTTTCAAGATAAATTCCTACATCTGAGTTCCATTCGATAGTATTTTCTTCTACAATGCATCCATGACACTCTTTCAGAAGAATTCCGTTCATGTCATTGTTTGAGCAGGTGTTGTTCATGATTTGGATATCATTGGTATACTTCCCCCAAATCCCAAATATGTTTGCTGTGCAATTATTACTCTCTATCAGACAAATTTCAGTTGATACATTGAATAGATAAATACCAAAATTAATCGCACTCAGAAAACAGCTTGTTATGATAAAAGATCTTGTTGTATTGGCAATAAAAATAGCTGATGTGTTTGAAGTTGTTATATTCAAGTTCGTTATGATGTAAGGTTCAGTATTAGTTCCAAGTCCTGGAAAACTATAGTTTCCGAAATCATCGTCAGAAAGAATTGTGATAGGAGAATGAGTTACATAGTTCAGTTCTGCTTCCTTTTTAACTATACTAAATGCAAATTTTGATCTAGGAACTTCAGTAACTTCAATGGGTTCAGATAGTTCCAAACCATATGAGATATTTGATGAGTGTTTAAACACTACTGGTGTAAAAAATAAAAGAACCAAAATTAAGTGTTTTAGTCTCAAGAATATCAGTAAATAGAAGTCACAAGAATTAATAAGTCTTTTTCATTATAATGAAAAAAGATTTCTCTGAATCTAAGTGATACAACCTTGTTGTTTACTTTTTCTTTTTTGAAATGAGTTTAATCATAGTAAAAGTCACTAAAGGAACTATGAGGATTGCGGAGAAATAGTATGCAAAATAATTCGGTTCAATGTAAACAGGAATTTCTAAGAGAGGATAGGGGTCTGTAGAATTGGCAGAACCAAATATTTCATAAGCTCCTTCTCCAGAATAATCATCCCAAAAATTGCCTTTTAGACATTTTTCATCAAACCAAACATAACAAGATTTTCATCTTGTGAAAAAAGATTTAGATATCTATCTAGGTCATCTTTAGGGTATGCTTCAACAAAGCCATCAAAAAAAGATCTTATTTCAGATTCAGTTTGTGAATCATTACTCCTAATATCACTTGCTATATATTTACTCTTAGAAGAATATTGAACTTCTTCACAGCTTTAAAAATCTCAACACATGTTCAACACTATATTTCTGTAGTATAATATAAAGAACTCAGAGAAGACAATCTTGACTACTTGTTTTCTAGATATTCTTCATAATTTTCAACATAGTGCGTATTTTGTAATGGGTATGGTAATGTTTCAACAACTGTTTTAGTGATTTTGTGGGTAAACATTATGCCTTTTTTTGACATTGTATTGTTCTTAATATATCCCATCAATTTCAGTACAGATACAAAGAATTTGATTCCACAGTTTACCTCACCATCAATAGTTCCTTTCAAATCATAAAGCATTCTTGCAAACTTTCGCCAATCGTCACTAGATTTATCTTTTAATGCGACAAGTGCCTTTTTCTTGTTAGTCTCGAAGTTTTGTAAATATATATCCAGCTCAGGATTAACAACTTTCCATGAACCATATGTTGAGAAAGCTGCTGGTCCAAATCCAAAATAATCTTCAACTAACTCATCTCTTGAAGAATCATACACTTCTTCCCCTTTAGCAAAAATCCATATCCCCTTTCTACTGTATCCGTGTTTCATCATTATTTCGTTAGCCTGTTCAATAAACACAAATTGATCCTCATCTGACAAACTTGGTTGTACAGCTAATTCTCCAATTTGCATAAAAGGATAAATTGTAATTTGATTTGGGTTTAGTAAGGAAATTTGTTCTATGTCGTGAAGGAATGAACTAGGTCGTTGTTCTGGAAGCCCTATCATCAAATCCACATTCACCCAAAGTCCAAGCTCTTGAGCTTTTTCAATTATTTTTCCGATTTTTTCTTTCTTGGTAACTGTTCTTCCACTTTTAGATAGAGTTACAGCAGATAGGCTTTCTACACCTACGCTTATTTTGGTGAAACCAATATCATGAAGTCCTTCTAGATACTTCTCATCTAGTATTGAAGGGAGAAGTTCTATTCCCATGGTAGAAACAGTAATGTTTTCGTGAATTTTATTAATTATCTTTTTTAGTTCTGGAATCTTTAGTGTGTTTGGTGTTCCTCCGCCAATGTATAACCATGTTGCTTCACCTTTCAATCCTCTGTCTTCAATTTCCTTAATTATTGCAGAAATATATTGTTCTTTCTTCTTTTCATTGTAGATTTCTTTATAGAACGGACAAAAAGAACATTTTGAAAAACAAAAAGGAACATGCAAATATACACCAAAGGAACCTTTGATTACAACATCTGGAACTTTCTCGTATCTATAAACAGTTTTCTGAAAAGATTTGACCATCATTTCTTTACTTTTTTCAGTTATCATTACTTATGCACGGCTTAAATTTAGGGAACGCCTCTTTCAACAATAAATAAGTGTTACGATGTGTAAAAGGGTGTTACTTGATTGATGCGATAACTATGTCACCTGTGAGTACTCCTTTGAAAGAAAGGATATCGTCTTTAAATTTCTGCAATTCGTGATACTTTCCACGTAGAATAGTGGTCTCTAAACATAACTCATGAGAAACGTGAGCATGCATTGTGGAAATAATTAGATTATCATTATTATGTTGAAGTTCTGTTAGTTTTGCTGAGCTATCAAAATTATGATTATCAAAAATATACGTAAGTGTCCCTACTACCTCCATCTGAGGATTCTGTTCAATATCAGTTTTAACTAGATATTCTCTAATGATATATCTGATGGCCTCAGATCTATTTGGAAATCCTTTTTCCTCAATCCATTTGTCAAATTTTATTAATAGTTCAGGATCAAAGGATACGCCTGTTCGTGTAACTAATTCCTTCTTATCAGATTTCATGTTCAGACAACTGAAACTCTTAATTCATAAAAAACTTCCTACTTTATTATACTATTTTTTTCACTTCAGAATTAAGTATGTTTAAATAAATCAATATAGCATAAATATATAGGTTACAAATGTTCGGGAAACTTTCTAAGGAGGATTTTAAATATTTACTTCTTAATTCTAAGGGTGAAATATCTTCTATTTTTGACTTGCTAGACGAACCAGAAGCATTAGATATATTGTCTTTCCTGTACTACGAAAAAGCCACATATAACACACTAAAAACAGAGTTTTCATATTTTGGTAAAAACATCTTGTCAAATTATGTTGTAAAATTGTGGGATTTTAGGATTATTGAACTAGATAAAAAGGATAGATATCAACTATCAAAAACTGGTAGAGAATTCCTTAAAATAACTGTTCAGCTAGTTTTTGGTGCATTTCTCAATAATGAGATTGCAGATGAAAAAATGAAGAAAATCTTAACTAAACAAGTAGGGAAGAAAGAGTTAACAAAATTCAAGGAAGAGAGAAAAAAGAATAAGGGCAAAGGCATAATTTTGGGTTCTCGTTACCGGACTTGGTGAAAAATAATTCTTCAACAAGTAGATGAATATAAATGTCTGTCTTGAACAAGTTTATCTTGTCCTCAGATAGCAGATGCTTCAAGGATTTTGTTAATTTTATAATTGGCTTACATTTTTCAGCATTATGATTTTGCATTTCCAGATTAGAAAAGCTTCAGAATCTCTATAGATTTACTTATGTTTAAATAATTCACTTTGGTTTAATTAAGTAGGAATAAAATGTTTGCAAAATTTTCTAAAGAGGATTTTAAATATTTACTTCTTAATTCTAAGGGTGAAATATCTTCTATTTTTG